>NZ_CP064269.1 GCF_022811845.1 Bacillus pseudomycoides | reverse complement strand
TTCTTTTAATCATAATCAATGATCTTTTACCCAGAAAGAAAGAATGGATGTAGCTGTGTCAAAACATTTGAACCCTAGCATAGAACGAACTTTTTATAGCGATGATCTTGCTCTACTCATGTTATTCAAGTACTGTTGTTGTTCAAGTCGCATACCACCAGGTATGCTTTTTCTTTTCAACTGTTCAATCGCTATAGGGTAAGCTGGATTTTTATCGACTGTTATAACACGAGGTTTTGAAACATGAAAAGACTGCAAGGCCTTCTTGAAAAAGCGCTTTGCAGCCTTCTGGTCTCTTGTTTTGTTCAGGTAAAATCGATTGTATTTTCGAATCAACAGCACGATACAGGTACATCCATTGACCTTTACTTTGATATATGTTTCATCGACTCTCCAGGAGTCACTTGTTTGTTTAAGGTGACGTCGGATTCGTTTGTCCAATTCAGGACCGTACTGATGAACCCAACGCATAATCGTTGTATGAGAAATGGATAAGCCCCGTTCCTTCATCATTTCCACTAAATCACGAAAACTGAGGTTGTACCGTAGGTACCATCTTACCGTTAACAAAATAATATCAGGCTGATAATGCTTCCATTTGAATACATTTTCCTTTTCCATACCAATCACACACCTTCTTTAGATTAGTAGTATCAGTATGTCCAAGATTTGTAGATTTATTGCAATTGTCCTGAAGTTTTTGCACCAGAACCACATCTAGTATATCCATTAGCACATACCAAACACTCCCAATTAATAAGCATTTGAGACCCGCACGTAGCAACCAATCTGGAAGGTAAAGACCTTTCTTTTAGTAACTTAATTCCTAAAACTGAAGCTCCGGTCACACCGTAAACAATCCCTAGCTCTCCAATAATCGTCATGTTAATCCCATCCTTTGGGTTTAATAGATAAATTCCCTTTACGATCCCTGTAAAGTTGATATTCATCTAATAGCTCATTCCAGGACAAAGCATGTTCATCCCCATACAGATCCTCTTCAATGTCTTGACTTAAATAATAGTACGCTCGATATTGTCGATCTAGATACACTTCATGTCTTAACATGTGGTCTCGTATAGCACAAAGATTTCCCTCTTTCTTTGTTTCTTTGTACATTTGTCTAAGCATTTTTGAAGAATATAGATAAGGTGTACTATACAGCATTTGATATTGAATCATATTTTCTCACCATCCATATAAAATTCTAGGTGCATTAAATACATATGATGATGATTCACTTTTCGAATTTGTACCTCAAAAGATAAAAATACGCCATTCCCATTTTAGAATGACGTTCGACAATAACCTAAAATTCTCTGAAACTGTACAATACCACACGATAAAAGGCTCAAAAATATGAAAATCCAAATTAAAGAATTATGAGCTTCATAAAATAGTACACAATTATAAGTAATACTCCAATTCCCGCATTAATATAAATCCAATTTACAAATAATTTTTTCTTAAAATATTAACCGAGTCTCGATTAAATGAAGTGGCATTATTAACTTCTAGAAAATATTTATTTAGATTTTGATAAAGGGTATAACTAAGCCCAGCTAAAAACACAATTGAAAATAGTATAGATAGTGCTTTTAATACTATTACGTCAATATGAACAAACATTCATATCCTCCTTGTAGCTTTTCTATACTGTTACTGTTTCGATATTCCTCACGAATAAATCTGTTAAAACTTTTCTAATGTGTCAGCCATACTATCCATGAAGAGACCAACATCTTTTTCTGTCGATAATGGGGCAGGAGGATTTTAAATCTTCCATCGACAAATAATAAATAAAACCATATTTAAAATCTACATCCAATTGTATAAATTCTCCTACATCCCATCTTTTAACCACATTTGTTTGAATTGCTTTATTACCTATTAAGGATTTTTCTCGTTTAACTTCAACGTGTAACTTATTTGATGCAATTATACTTTTTACTAGATCCGCTTTTTCTTTATTTTCTAAAGTTACAAATGTCATCACTCGATACGGTTTTAAAATGTAATAATGACTTACTTACGACAGCAAACATGAGCGAGCCAGTGGTACATTTTAATTCATAGGTAAATTCCTCTACACTTTCGAATAATATACTTATTTCCAATAAAAATAAGATACCTCTGTACACCCAATACGGAAAAAATTTTTAGTACATTTATAAATAGCATCGCTCCACCTGCTTAACCTGAACCAACATTTAATTTCTAGAAATACTGCACTGTTTAGTTAATTTGTATCACGTACAATTTTATATTTTGTTATAAAAAGAATGGATAAGATAGTTATGAGTAGGCCACAACATAGTAGAATGTTAGATATAGAAGTGCCAAATGTTAAGCATATAGATACAAAAGCATAAGATAGCGGAACTAAACCGTTCGAAGAGGCATTTACGAAACTCATAACTCTCCCTAGCTTATCTGTTTCACTGTTTTCTTGAATAATAGACACCAGTGGTACATTAATCATAGAAGACATGAAACCCATCATCACAAGTAAAAGGATTCCTTGCCATAAAACATACATTTGACCAAGGAGAGAAAGAAAAATACCAAGAAAAGAAATAAGTATTAGAATAGAAAGACCTCTATTTTTCCTAATATTTAAAAGCCCAATCAATAAAGCGCCTCCTAGCATTCCTCCTTGATAAGAGCTTTGTAAAAAACTTACCTCAACTGCCTTCCATGTAATACCTCGCTCGCTAATAATGGAATTCCCATAAGTAAAGGGCCAAAGAAGAGGACGTTTATTGTCATTAAAATAAAAAGTATAGATTTTAAAAAAGGCATGTTCCATACATATTGAAAACCTTCTAATAGCTCTTGTCTGGTAGATGCTTGCTTAGAAGACGGTGAAGAATTTTTTTCTTTAATACATAAAGTGAAAGCGGATGTAATTAATAAAAAGCAAGCAACGAAGAGAAATAAAACCGAGAAAGAACTAACTGTAATAATCCAGCCGCCTATCATTGGTCCGGCAAACATTGCAACTTGATTGGAAGTTTGAATAAAGGAATTAGATCGAGTTAACATCTCTTTTGGGACTAGAAGAGGAAGAAGAGACTGATTCGCTGGTGAAAAGAAAGCATCCAGAATTCCAAATAGTAGTGCAAAAAACAGTAACGACCATAAATTTAATAGATGCAAATGTAATAAAGTAATCATTACAAAACCAGTAAAAACGCGTGAAGCTAGAAACCAACATAATTTTTGAACGTTTAAAGCGATCTGCCCATACACCTCCAACAGTCATTAGGAGGACTCGCGGGATTAGAGTTACCATCATGACAATCCCAAGTGCTGATTCCTGACCTAAAGATCGAATAACATACCATTGCTCTGCAAATAGGTAGGTTGAAAGAGCAAGAAAAGAAGAGGTACTAGATAACCAAAGAAATAAGAATGCACGATTTTTAAATAATGACATGCTTGTATACTTAGGTTGAACTTGTTGTGATATAAACGGCTCACTCAAAGAATATTCCTCCCCACAAATAATGAATTATAAATCTTCGTTAAAGAGCAGTTGATCAATTTCAAAACCTGTGATTGTAACATAAAAGTTTTTATTAGCATCAGTTTCTGTGGAAGCTGCTAAAGTTTCTTTAACAAGGTTTCTATACTGATTTAAAACTTTATAAATTGTTCTTCTGTTAATGAGAATTCTGTTTGCATCGAGATACTTGGCCAATCTTCAACATGGGAAGATGTTAAATCGAATGAGGTATCTGGAGCAGTTAATACTCTTGTTTGTGCACGATGTAATACTTCTAAATAGGATTGTCTTGTTGCCTGTTGCGATTCAATGTAGTGAAGTAAGTGATTTGCAGGAATAAAGCCACGCGAAACAGCCTGATAGTACTTTAAAATATTCCCTCCCTGTTCTTCTTTTTTTACTAATTGAATGATGTTGTGTTTTTCTAGTTCGCGGAGGTGATAGAGTATTTTTGCGCGAGAAAGATTTAAAAGCTGAGCAAGTTGATGACCTGTATATGGCTTTTCGACTAAGTATATAAGCATTTTGTACGTAATGGATCGCTTATTACTTTTAATTGTTCATATGTTTCGATAATGGAAATGGCTTTTGTTTCATTATGCATCATCCTTTTTAACCAGTTAAATTTATTTAACTCAATTGTATTACAATTTTAAATAAAAGAAAGTTAATTTAGAAATTTCTGAATTAAAACAAAGACAGTAGGATTCCATGTAGGGGGCCTACCACACACATCCATCAACTTAAGAAAACAGGTCACCCCCCATAACGAAAAAATGAGCTCTTTTATTACAAATTAGGACAAAATCTGGTTCTGGGGGAGTTATATTTTCTTAGCTTGATAGCCATGGGGTACCGCCAGCATTTTGGAAAAAAGCCACGTTAACCTAAAAATAAAATAAGCCATCCATTTGGACAGCTCATTTACATAATTTTCGTTAGCGGAAGTTAAATTTATGAATGTTTATTAATAATATTTCCTATACTTTTTAATCCAAAAGGTAATTTATATCAAAAAAACGATTCCTTTACAAACAGTAGGAATCGTTTTTTAAAATCAGGTTTATTAAGCAATCGAATCCGTTTGTGGAATTTTCCACCTACTTTTTTGTTTCACTCTTTTTGCTCCCTTGTGGAAAAAGAAGAGAAATAAGGTACAAGAAGGCTGCTGTTGCAACTGCTGACCAACTAATGGATATCCAATCAATTCCATCATGTTTGATCATACTAACAATTACAATCCCCATAAGAATACCTAAACCGGTTAAAAGGTATGATTTCCAATTTAAATCTGTCGATCCTTTACTATCTTGAATTATTTTTTCTTTCAACTCTCCATCACTCCTTAATAATTCATCGATTGTGATGCCGAATAAATCACTTAAATCGATAATCACTCCAATACTGGGATAGTTTTTACCTGTTTCCCACTTTGAAACTGATTGACGGCTAACATGTATTTTTGTAGCAAGGTACTCCTGTGACCAACCCTTTTCTCTTTCTTTTTTAATTTATCTCCAAAAACATATTGTTTATCGCCCTTTCTTATTCCAGTATTATTGAAGTGGATGGCTAAAGTAAAGATAGTTATAGGCACATAAAGGTGCAACAAAGGTTGCACCTTTATGTGCCAAATGGCTCGTTTGTTTAATTGTATTATCCATCTATAACAAATTTTACCATAAAAAGAACCGTTTTTATTTGCTTCTCAACTCTTATTTTGTATATCTTATTCATAGAGAGTTAACATAACGTCTCATTATCGGTATTGAAAAGGATCTTCGATTGAAGATCCTTTTTTTGTGCTGATTATTGAAGGATCGAGTCCTATAGTTGAAGAAGAATACTCATTATTCATTTATATCGTAAACTAATTTATCGAATAATTTTCCATCAGTATAAAGCAATATTGCCCATTCTCCTGACTTTGGAATGTTCACGCTTGAAGGCGTGTGCATCTGCTCCATTATTCTCTCCTTCAAGACCTATCGTCCAACCTGTTGTTATGATTTGATGGACAGTTCCCGTTTCTCTGTGAAAACCAACGACTGTTAGTTCAGTTTCCTTGGGATTTTCAACACCCCAAAGGTGCCACATCCACTTTTGGTTAATGTTTATACTTGGCATATCAGCACCAATAACACCTGATTTATTTTCATTTCCGATAATATTGTCATTGAACGTCACGGCTTTTCTATTCCAATCAATTTTCTCAAAATCACTTTCTTTGACAAAGTTTGGTATATCTTCAGGTGAAGTCCACTTACTTTCAACTGTTTCATTTGAAGAGCAACCCACAACTAAAACAAGCATACTCAAGAAAATAAATACCATAGATTTTAGTTTCAAAAATTCCTCCCTAAAATTAAATTTCTTTTATTGTTAATTATACCATTTTTAAATATTCCTGTTGAACTAACCTGCAACGTTAGTTTAAATATCATTCTTCACAACCTCACCATGCTGAGGTTAATTAATACCAATTTTGTTTGAGATTCTTATTCAATTATCTGGCCCTTTAGTTGAAGAAGATCCGAAAGGATTGAATGCATACTCTATACAAATCTAGTTCACATAACGCACAATTATCGGTAGGACAAGGAGGATCCCTACTCACAAGGGATCCTCCTTTTTTGTTCTATGGATCTATGCATTTTTTATACATTCCTATCCTGGCGCGGTTTTAGGTTCTCGTTTGTTACTCGATTAGCCGAAAAACTGTATAAAATCTTGCATGCTCTTAACGTGTTTTTTCCGAAATGCTGACGATATCCCTTTATGTAATTATACATATTAACGAAAAAACAATAAATGAATATTAAATATAGTAAAATATAAATTCTGACACGTTCTATAAATCAGATTCTTTTGAAAGACGTAACATATGAATCATTATAGGGATGTGGCGTTACCGATACTGATCTCAAATCTCTTGTATTTTGTGAACTAACAATCTGGTGTATATAGGCCTCACCATATCAAAAGAAAATTGTACGTTATCAAGACCTAAATCGTAAAAAGTCATAAAAAATAATGGGCGATACATATTAGTTATGTATAAATGGAAGGAATAGCCATATAAATCCATTTTAATTCTTCGACATACCTACTATGCAGAATACAACATGATCTGCCTTGCTTTCTCATTTGGATATGGTGGGAAAAGTCATGACCGTTTCTATACGCGGCCAGACGCTCCCCTCCAAAATTATATATAAGTATAATTTTTACGTGTATGAAATAAGAGAGGGGGGATAAGTAAATTTAAGAAGTAGCCATAGTAAGAGGAATTTTTATTGTATTAACATAATAAAATGATATGAAGGGCTAGTGAGGAAATCGGCGTTTCGTATGAACGTTAGAACGAATTTAAATGAAAGGAATGATTGATATGAACAAAAGAAAGAATCGTAAATTACAAAAACCAATGAAAGTATTTATGGCATCTGCTGTTTTGACAACGACATTATTTACATCTATGACTGTAAATGGTTTGAACATTCATGCTGAAACTACGCAAACCCAGGTGCAATATGAAGAGAGGACGTTTGAACTTCCAAGTACAGGACATTATATGGGTGAAGCAGCAAGAGAAAGAAGAAGTGAGCAACGAAACTATACGCCAACAGGAATCTATGTAAACCGAATGAACAAGTCACAATTGAAGTATCGGGACTATCAGGATTAGACAAGCTTGGAGCAACTATTGGGACAAATGAATATGATAAAGAAGGGGGAAAAGCATTTCGTCTTTCCCCGGGTTCTAACACCATCTCCTCTCCAAACGGTGGTTTATTAGGGTTTGATAACTGTGAAGGGAAAGGAACCGTTAAGGTCAAAGTAACACAAGGTGGAAGTCCCGTTCCATTTTTTGAATTAGGAAAGCATACGAAAGTAGACTGGATTGCCATGATGGACAAATATCCAGATGCACCTGCTGTACAATTGAAATCTAAACGAGCAGTACTTACTGTTACTCGCGATAGTGCGAAGAAATATATTACGGATCAAGATCCTGTGCCCCTATTAAAAAAATATGATGAAATGATTCTAGCACAAGATAAAATATCGGGACTATCTGAAACAAGTTCTAATCCGTTACATCGTTCAACTCGCCGTCTTTGGGCTTTTGTAGAAAATCCTAACAACCCACCGGGCATGTACATGTATGCAGGTAGAGATGGAGTCGTATTTACTACTGCTTATGATGCAATTAAAAGTGCTTTAAATGCAAATGAATTTGGATGGGGACAAATGCATGAAGCAGGGCATACAAGGCAACAATACCCTTGGACGTGGGATGGAGTAGTTGAAGTCAATGTTAATATATACTCTTTAGCTGCACAAAAACAATTATTCCCAGGTCAACCAACACGTTTAGAAAAAGAAGGGGATTATGACAGAGCCTTTCAATACTTAAAACAAACAGATAAAGAATATGAAAATATTAATGACCCGTTTGTGAAAGTTGTTATGTTTTGGCAACTTCATTTAGCATATGGGCAAGATTTCTATCCAAATCTTCACAAACTATATCGAGAGTTGCCAAAAGACAAACTTCCAGAAACGAATGAAGATAAAATACAAGCCTTTATTTACAATACATCGAAAGTAGCGAAACAAAATTTACTGCCATTTTTCGATCAATGGGGACTGAAAGCATCACAAGAAACAAGAAAAAAAGTAGAAGCTTTGAATTATCCAACATTAACTGCCCCTATATGGGAAGCGACGGATGCGAAACCTGTTAAACCAACCGCTGCGTATGGTCCGAGAAAATAATGAAAGCAAGTGTGTGTGTGTGATCTAGCTAGTAATGCAATCGATGACAATCCAAATACAATTTGGCATAGCCAATAGGGCACATCATATAATTCGGTTCTGGTGCAAAAAATCTCTTAAACTTGGACATACTGATAGCATTACTCTAGAAAAGGCGCGTGACCAGTATGGAAAAGGAAAATTTGTTCAAATGGAAGCATTATCAACCTGAACTAATCTTATTAACAGTACGGTGGTACCTACGGTACAATTTAAGCTTTCGAAACCTAGTGGAAATGATGGAAGAAAGAGGTTTATCCATTTCTCACACAACAATTATGCGTTGGGTTCATCAATATGGACCTCAATTAGAAGAGAAAGTACGACATCATCTTAAATCAACAAATGATTCGTGGAGAGTCGATGAAACCTATATTAAGGTAAAAGGGCAATGGATGTATTTATACCGTGCTGTCGATTCAAAAGGAAACACGATTGATTTTTACTTAAGTAAAAATAGAAATACTCAATCAGCCAAGCACTTTTTCAAAAAGGCCTTGGCTTTTTCGCATGTGTCCACTCCTCGTGTCATTGCTGTAGATAAGAATCCAGCTTATCCAGTAGCAATTGAGGAGTTAAAAGAAGAAAAAAGGATGCCAGAAGGCATCCAAATTAGACAAGTGAAATATCTCAATAACATAGTGGAACAAGATCACCGGTTTATTAAAAGACGAGTTCGTTCTATGTTAGGATTTAAGTCATTTAAAACAGCAATTTCTATATTGAGTGGTGTTGAAGCCATGCATATGATGAAAAAAGGACAACTTGTTCTGAACAAGTCTGTCCAAAATCAAAAACAATTTATTCATAAATTGTTTGATTTATCTTCATAAGCTAGAAATATAGAGGAAATTGTTACTCTATGTTTCTAACTAATATTTTTGCACCAGAACTGTAATTTGTCTATTTATGGGTTAACCCTAATCATCCATTGGTTGATTACTGAAAATACTTAATTTGAATTGTATGATTAGGTGTATGATAATAAGTTAAACAATGAAAGATTAGATGTACCAAGGATTTGTACAAAGAAATAATGGATAAAAAACTGATTCTAAATCTAATTGGGAATAAAAGTAAGGCTATGACCTATTTTTACACGTATCTCGGCTGTACCCCTTTTTGGTAAACACTTCATCAAAAATAGAACTGTAAACTTCGCTCCATCGCCTCTCTTTCTTTACAATGTCCATATTTCTCTGACTCACATTAATTGTATATGCTCTAATATCTTGATTCTTTAATTGAGTGTTAATCTCTGTTTTTAACTTACTTGTATTTACAGTATCAGCTATTTCTAAGTCTACTGTTCTTGGTGTATCACTCATGGAGGCACTAAGGAAGTCCTTTTCAATTAGTTAAATTCTTTCTGCCCCCAAATGGTACAAGAAAAGAATGGATTATCACAAGAAAAGCAATGTTTAAATGATTTGGAGAGCCAAAATCTAAAGTTGAATAAAATAATCACTCAAATTTTGCGTTTAGGAAAAAAACGGGTGCTCAGATTCGTTTGTATGACGAGATAAGGCAAATTAATGCAATTATATTCAATGAAGCTAAGTGATTATAAAGAAGAAGATAGAGCGTTATAAGTGATTTTGGTTAAATCTATAGGTATTTTATTTTATTTTTCATAAGAATAAATGTAAAATTCTACATACCGTATTTATAATAAAAAACAAATTAACCGAATTTAGGGGTTTCCTTGCTTTTTGTTTGGAGTGCTGGCTCGTCGTGTGGGGGCGAAACCCCACGTATTAAACGTATCAATATTTTGAATAAGAACTATTTTTGAACGAATGATCTAAGCGGTTCGGCTCGTATACTTGCTAGTCCAAGTCGAGAACCATTGCATTGCTTTTTGTCCTTCGGCTTGGCGATAAAAGCTAATCGAGCCGAAATGACTTAAGATCTATCCTTCTATTTTACTTTCTAGTGATTCTTTTATATATTGCGTTTAGATGTTCAGGTGTTAAACTATTTGTATATTATCTAAATATCCATCTGAACAGAAAAACAAGGAAACCCTTATTTTTCTGTTCAGATGTTTAGATGTTTAGAAGGATGGTGATCTGAACAGTGCAACAAAAAGACTGGTTATCAGCTGAAGAAGTAGCCAAGGAAATAAAAGTATCAGCTATGACTATAAAACGAAACTGTCAAACCTACGGTAGTTTTTAAATTTCAACAAGGTGAAAAGAACAAGTATTTAATTCATCAAGAATGTATACCTGTTTTTCAATTTATAGCTAAAATGAGAAATAAAAGAAACCTCCAAACAAAACAAATTATTGAGCTCCTCAGTAAAGAAGGATTACCTGAATATATAGACATTGAACCTATCCAAATAACTAAACAACAACCTGAACAGATCCAAGTAGGAGAAGGAGTTGTAGCTATTCAGGAATTGGATAGAATTGTTGCTGAAAGAGTATCTGAACTGCTAAAAAAACATGAAGAAAATTTAAAGGAATGGTTAACTGAACAGCAAAAACAACAACAGGATTTTCAAAAAATTAATGAACGTGATCAAAACCTAATGGCTATGATCCGTGAAAACCAGGAGACTAAAAAATTGATTGCAGCCACCCAACAAAAAAAGTGGTGGCAATTTTGGAAATAGAAAAAGCCTTACTTATATGCAGGGCTTTTTTATACAGAATTCTATACAGATTTTTGTACTAATAGGGTAATTTTTCCTAAATCCCCGAAAAGGGGGAATAAGATTGATTCATTATAAATTTATATGTTATTTCAAAAAGTACACTTTATGACTATGCTGAAAATCTAGACTATTTCATTTCAAAAATACAACTTAATAATGTTTGAAACATGTCGTACCCCTTATTAACAATACAAAGAAAGGGAACCTGCTACATCCTTATATGCAATATTGCATATAAGGATGTATTGATAAAGCATAAGCGCTTACTATAATATAGATCACATCGTAGCAACAACAAAAGGAGGTGAAATCATATGGCAATCGCAATGGCAGCTTTAAAATTTATCGGTGGGATCCTTCCACTCGTACAAGAACTTTTAAAAGCAGTAATGTAAGTTCGTTATTCAGCAATTATTTATACAAATGATCTGTAGTATAGCGAAGATGAATCAAGGTCCAGATGAGAGGAGGTGAAATCATATGGCAATCGCAACGGCAGTTTTAAAATTTATCGGTGGGATCTTTCCACTCGTACAAGAACTTTTAAAAGCAGTAATGTAAGTTCGTTATTCAGCAATTATTTATACAAATGATCTGTAGTATAGCGAAGATGAATCAAGGTCCAGATGAGAGGCGGTGAAATCATATGGCAATCGCAACGGCAGTTTTAAAATTTATCGGTGGGATCTTTCCACTCGTACAAGAACTTTTAAAAGCAGTAATGTAAGTTCGTTATTCAGCAATTATTTATACAAATGATTTGTATAGCGAAGATGAATCAAGGTCCAGATGAGAGGAGGTGAAATCATATGGCAATCGCAACGGCAGTTTTAAAATTTATCGGTGGGATCTTTCCACTCGTACAAGAACTTTTAAAAGCAGTAATGTAAGTTCGTTATTCAGCACAATTATTTATACAAATGATCTGTATAGCGAAGATGAATTAAGGTACAGATGAGAGGAGGAAATCATATGGCAATCGCAATGGCAGTTTTAAAATTTATCGGTGGATTACTTCCATTCGTACAAGAGCTTTTAAAAGCAGTAATGTAAGTTCATTATTCAGCACAATTATTTATACAAATGATCTATATAGCGAAGATGAATTAAGGTACAGATGAGAGGAGGAAATCATATGGCAATCGCAATGGCAGTTTTAAAATTTATCGGTGGATTACTTCCATTCGTACAAGAGCTTTTAAAAGCAGTAATGTAAGTTCATTGTTCAGCAATTATTTATAAACAATTATCATACCTTAATACGAAAAAAAGAAGGGAATGAATTTTTTGAAAATTAAAAAAAGTGTTAAAGGAATCAAATTATTAGCATGTTTATTAGTTAGTTTAAGCACTATTAGTTATTCATCTATTTCCTTTGCGGAAACAAAAACAGGTAATTCGGCTGGTGCAACAAAAAATGCAAGTGGCATTGATACTGGTATAGCAAATCTTAAGTATAATAATCAAGAGGTTTTAGCAGTAAATGGTGATAAAGTAGAGAGTTTTGTTCCAAAAGAAAGTACAAATTCAAATGGTAAATTTGTAGTAGTTGAACGTGAGAAAAAATCACTTACAACTTCACCAGTCGATATTTCGATTATTGATTCTGTGGCTAATCGTACATATCCAGGAGCAGTACAACTTGCAAATAAAGCTTTTGCAGATAATCAACCTAGTTTGTTAGTAGCTAAGAGAAAACCTTTGAATATTAGTATAGACTTACCTGGCATGAGAAAAGACAATACAATTACTGTCCAAAATCCTACATATGGTAATGTGTCTGGTGCAGTAGATGAATTAGTATCTACTTGGAATCAAAAGTATTCAAAAACACATACGTTACCTGCAAGAATGCAGTATACAGAATCTATGGTGTATAGTAAATCTCAAATAGCAAGTGCTCTTAATGTTAACGCTAAATATCTTGACAATGCACTGAACATTGACTTTAATGCTGTTGCAAATGGAGAGAAAAAAGTGATGGTTGCGGCATATAAGCAAATCTTTTATACCGTAAGTGCAGAACTACCTAACAATCCATCAGACCTTTTGATAATAGTGTTACGTTTGACGAGTTAACTCGTAAAGGGATAAGTAAGGCGGCTCCGCCTGTTATGGTATCAAATGTAGCTTATGGTAGAACAGTTTATGTGAAATTAGAAACATCATCTAAGAGTAAAGATGTACAAGCTGCTTTTAAAGCCTTAATTAAGAATCAAAGCGTTGAAGCGAGTGGACAGTACAAAGATATTTTTGAAGACAGTACCTTTACCGCTGTAGTATTAGGCGGAGATGCAAAAGAGCATAACAAGGTTGTTACAAAAGATTTTAATGAAATCCGAAATATCATTAAAGATAATGCAGAATTAAGTTCTAAAAATCCAGCATACCCAATTTCATATACAAGCACTTTCTTAAAAGATAACGCAACTGCTGCTGTTCATAACAATACAGATTATATTGAGACTACAACTACAGAATATTCTAGTGCTAAAATGACGCTTGATCATACTGGTGGATATGTTGCTCAATTTGATGTATCTTGGGATGAATTCTCATATGATAAAAATGGTAAAGAAGTACTAACCCATAAAACCTGGGAAGGAAACGGCAGAGACAGAACTGCTCATTTCAATACAGTCATACCACTTCCGCCGAATTCAAAAAATGTAAAAGTCGTAGCAAGAGAATGTACAGGTCTTGCATGGGAATGGTGGAGAACAATTATTAATGAACAAAATGTTCCATTAACAAATGAAATTAAAGTTTCAGTTGGAGGAACAACATTATACCCAAGTGCTAATATTAGTCATTAGGTAAAAGTGAAGCGCCCTGTAAACAGGGCGCTTTTTCAAATATATCATACTTCTCTATATAATTGTTGTAGCTATCACCTCTCAAAAATAAGTATTTTCTGAACAATCGGGTATTAATCAATTTTCGCTGTTTTTTGCTGTAAACTTTGTTGACGTACAATAAAGTTGTTTAAAACGTCAGTCATGTTATTTCATTGAAGTTCTATTTCATTGAAAATCAAGAAGAATTTCAAGTGGAAAGTTGAAGTGTCAGATTGATTTATTTTTGGTTTATAATGGGATTAATTGGAGCGAGTTTTTTAGATATAGATGTCGTTTGGAAAAGGGGCTTTGCTATGTATACCATCGGAAGATTTTCAAATCTGTGCGATGTACCTGTGAAAACAATTCGTTACTATAGTGACATTGGTTTACTCGAACCTTCTTATGTAGATCCAGAGACGAGCTATCGTTACTATGACTACGAGAAGATGAAAGAGCTAAAGACTATCCTTGTGCTTAAAGACTGCCAGTTTTCGTTAAACGAAATTGAACAAGTTTTAAAGGGTAAAGATATGAAAAATCTCAATGTAAGATTAAAGAAAAAAACAGAAGAGTTAAAGTATGAGCAAGAACAAATTATCAAGCAAATTAACAACATCCAGCAAATAAAGAAGTTCATAAAGAATGATAAAGCATTCATTCCTGAGCCAATTCTGTCAAGTTGTTACATAGAGGAGCGAAAAGATATACAGGTTGTGTCTATTCGCAAAACAATAAATATGGTTGAAATGGACACACTCGTTAAAATGCTGTTTGAAAGGATTTATGCATATCAGTTTAAAATGGATGGAGAGCTACTAGCTATTTTTCATCAAAAAGACTGGAGACAAAAGAAAGCAGATGTTGAATTACTTTTACCCGTAAAAGTCGATAAAAATGAGGAGCACCTTACGACAATGCCTGGCGGAATGTATGCATGTGTCGAGGTAAAAGGGCCTTATTCAGAACTTCACTATGGTTACAATCGTTTAAAGGCATGGGTGGCAGAACAATCACTTCATGTTGAAGGAATGTATATGGAACAGTACATAAGGGGACTCGTCCCATCCAAAGTAGTGAATCCAATAAATATTAAACCGAACAATGAGATACATCCAAATGATTTTTTGACAAAAGTGTTTATAAAGGTAACAACGCAGAATAATTGAATAACGAATTGAGGTAAACTCTCCAGTTACTGGAGAGTTTATTCTGTTTATAGCAAGGTATATATGTCTTGTTATTAAAACGCAGAATGGGGAGCTTGGAATGAATACGCATACAGGGAAATTTATTTATCTTACAGGAAGTTCATATGAAATTGGAAAACAACAAGCATTAGAATACTATGAAAGTGCACACGCTAAGGAAATTTTTTTTAGGGAACAATCTGATTCTGACAAAGCATATCTAGAAATGAGAGCCCAAATCGAGGAGTATTGCCCGGAGTTAAATGAGGAATTAGAGGGTTTTGCGGAAGGATTTGGTTATAAACCAAACCAATTAAAGTTTTATAACGATGCCTGGTTAATACCTGGAGGGTGTAGTCTAGGTGCAATTTTGCCAAAAAAAATGGCCAATGGTAAAACATACGTATTACGAAACTACGACCTCTCTCCGGACATTTCGGATATGCGCCTTTGTACAACTAAAGTAGATGGAAGATACATGCATACCGGTTTCTCTGTTTCTACATTTGGTCGAAGTGAAGGATTAAACGAGAAAGGTCTATGTGTAGCGTTTGCTTCGTGTGGCATGCCAATAGGTAAATATCTAGGTATGAGAGAACCCGTAGTCACTGGGTTGCAGTTTATGGTGGTTGTTAGAGCTATACTAGAGACGTGTAAAAATATTGAAGAAGCCGTCTATGCTGTGAAAAACATGCCTGTGGGAACGAATATGAATTTACTTTTAGCAGATGCAAATGGTCAGGCGGCTTTAGTTGGAACATATGACGGAGTTAAAGTAGTTAAAAAAGCAGAACTAGATTATTTAATTGCAACAAATCATGGGCTATTTCCTGAAATTGAGAATCTTGAACCAGGCAAGCTAGAGCAATCTCAACTACGATATAATATTTTAGAGAATAAATTTAGTGACAATGGTAAAAGAACTGTTTGCGAAATTAAAGAACTTCTTTCAACGGAGTTTCCGAAAGGGCTGTCCATTCATAATTATAAAGAGAACTTTGGAACAGTTTATTCAGTTTTGTTTAATCTTACTGATTGCCAACTTGAGTTTTCCTTTGGTTCTCCCATACAGAATAAATTTTATAAGATAAACGTTGGTGATAATTTTTCAAAGACACGAATTCCAGTTGAATTTTGTAACAAGAACTATGGACCTGATTTTTGGAGAATATGGAGATAATAAATATACTATTATAGATAGTGTTTAAAGTGAAGTGCTGTATCTTGTTACTAAAGGGGATTTTAGTTCGATATGTCCTAAGTTAAGTACTAAGCTAATACAAGTATGTACTTATTCAAGAAAAGGGTACAATTGCGGAAGAACAGAACACTTAGTTCTTAAATGACTTTATTGTTGTTTGTTTTGAGAAAAATAATATTGAATGAAGAAAATTAAACAATTATTTTAAAACACCGTTCTATTTTCGAACGGTGTTTTATGTATTGAGATTAAACAACTTTATTGCCATTAAACAAACTTCCCCAAAAACTCACTCTAGAAACTATGTCCTAAAAATGTACGTTTTAGATTTGTTGTATGTAGTCTTAAGTGAGCCCTTCAACTCGTCTGTAAAAGTATACCTTTACGGATATATAGAAACCTATAAAAATCCACGTCTATAAATGTCCAGTTCTAATTTTACAGACATCTTTTTATTGCATATACCTTTACAGACATTATTGGTATAATTAACAGTGAGGTGTAGCTTATGAAACATAAAAAATTTGGATATGTGCGAGTTTCGAGTAAAGATCAAAACGAAGAACGGCAAATTCAGAATATGAAGGATTTAGGGATAGAAGAACGAGATATTTTCATAGATAAAGAATCTGGAAAAAATATGGAGCGAGAGAATTATCAAATGCTAAAACGTCTTGTTCGTACAGGAAATACCATTGTGTTCGACTCCTTGACAAGACTTGGAAGAAATATGAATGATACATTAGAAGAATTTAGATATTACGAAAAACATAAAGTAAATTTACAATTTATAAAGGAACCATACATTAACGTCAATTACACTGGAGAAAGTACAAATGATGTTATTCAGAGCGCAATTCAAAAAGCAACACTGACAATATTATCTGCCTTTGCAGAAAAAGAGCGCATTGATATTAAACAACGTCAAGCTGAAGGAATTGCTCTTGCCAGAAAACAAGGTAAACATTTAGGACGTCCTCCTGCCGAAATAACAGAAAAATTTATTGAAGCTTATAAGGAATGGAAATCCGGTTCAATTACAGCAGTAGGAGCTATGAAAAAGTATGACATCAAACGATCTTCATTTTATAAACTTGCCAAACAGTATGAGGAAAGAATGAAAGAATAGAGAGACAAAATTTTAATTTGTTAAGATAGTAATTGAGGTAGCACCAACATTCGTTAAAATGTGGGTGGGACCCCTTTTAGCAAAACCGGAGTGGAAATGATGAGTATAAATAGTTTTGTGAGATTGATAAAGGACGAATTATTAAAAGAGGTAAGCATAAGAAGTGAGGAGGAATTCGAGCCTGTAGTAGTTAAAGATATTCCTAGACTTTGGAGGTGTTTAGGGACAGGTAATTATGCCGCAGTATTTATGCACAAAGAATAC
This sequence comes from Bacillus pseudomycoides, assembly GCF_022811845.1. NCBI lineage: Bacteria > Bacillati > Bacillota > Bacilli > Caryophanales > Bacillaceae > Bacillus > Bacillus pseudomycoides. The sequence continues at coordinate 59,096 of NZ_CP064269.1, read as the reverse complement.
AAAGATTGGGTAGTGAAAGTTTACGCGCGAGAAGGAGAAGGAATTGAAAAAGAGTCAGAAGTATACCGAAGAATCGGAAATCATCCTTCTTATTCGAAGCTTATATATAAAGGAGGAAATTTCATAGTATTGAAACGTTTAAAAGAAATTACCTTATACGATGCTATTCATAAGGGGATTAAAATTCCTAAGCAGGTAATCCTTGATATCAATGAAGCTTTAGAGTATGCAAGGGAACAAGGATTAACTCCTTGTGATGTTCACGGGAAAAATGTGATGATGGAAAACGGAAGGGGATATGTAGTCGATGTATCTGATTTCTTAAAAACAATAGAAGATAGTAAGTGGAGAGACCTAGAAAAGGCATATTTTACATTTTACTTGCCTTTCATTTATAAATTGCCTTTCCCTGTTAAAATACCGTATTTCATGTTAAACATTGTTAGACGTTCATATAGAAAATATAAGAAGCTTAAAAGAAATTCAAATTGTAAAGGACCACATACTTATCTTTAGGTTAGATAAGTGAACCACTAGTAAACAAAAGGACCGTACATTTTAGATATGTCTAATATGTACGGTCCTAATTTTATAACTTCATGAAGTAATCAGTAAGCTTTTCATTTTCTTTTTCACGTAATTGCTTATTTTCTTCTTCAAGATCTTTATTCTTTTTCTCTAACTTTTCAATTCTTCTTTTAAGAGAAGCGATGACGGCATTTTGATTGTTCTCGTCCCGTTTAATCCTAGAGTCCACAAATGCTTTTTCTTGTTGATTTCGCAAGAAATTGATGCGTTCTTTGAGCTCTGTATGGTTATACAGTGTGGCTTTACTCACTCCGGCTTCTTCTGCCACACTATTGAAGTTAATTGCTTTAGAGCTCTTGGTTAGACGTTTTATAGCTTCCTCAACCTTAGCTATAGTTGTCTGTTTCCTTTTTTGGTGTAGCTGCCTTAGTTGCTCTTCACGGTCGAAATTTGCTTAGCGTATGTTTTCGTTAAAATGTGGGTGGGACCCCATACCCATCAAGCTAGTATTTTGCATTGTCCCCAAAACGAGAAATGTAAAGTAACAATATAGTTATTTAAATCTAAGTGTTAGTTTATAATCACTTCAAATAGAAAAAAATTCAAAATTCAATATGAGGTTAACCTTAAATAATAACCATCAGGGTCTACAATACGGAAATCCTTCATTCCCCAAGATTGAGTTTTAAGGTTAGATTCTACTGGATAATCTTTTTCTAATACATGTTGGTATAATTGTTCGATATTATCAAAAACTATAATAACCTCAGCCCCCTTACCTTTTGGGTTAAGACCTCCCTTTTTTAAATAATGATTTTCATTAAGAATATAATCAGGAGTTAATAATAAAGCAAAATCCTTTAGTTTAACCATCGCACCAGTCTCATTCTTTTTTGAGAATGCCAAACCAAGAATTTCCTCATAAAACCTAATAGATCTTTGCAAATTTTTGACAAACAACTCCAGACGAAAGTGCATACTTGCTCTCCTTCTCACTCATTATGATAAATCTTTATTCTCCAAATACTTTTCCCACTCACTCAAATACATATCAGGTTTATGTTCAGGTTCTGATGAAAGTTTACAAATAAACTCCAATGAATTTCCATCTGAATCATGAAAATATACCATAGCATGTGCTTGATCAGGCATTACAATTGGTTCAGTAGGTTTAAAACCGAATTCTTCACGCATATTAATATCGCGTTCTTTTAACCATTTTTTTGCATTCTTTAAATCTTCAAGATCTACTCTAAATGCAATATGTCTTATGGAAGGGTGATATTTAATATCCGCTTGTTCACATTCCCATAATCCAATCCAACTTTCATTTTCTACTATCCAAAAAAATGCCGTCTTGTCATACTTTATTGCTAATTTCAGACCCAAACCTTTGTAAAACTCAATCGATTTGTTAATATTACTTACTGGTAAATGTGCTTCATACAGCCCTTTAATCATCTGATTTTCTCCCTTACTCTCTGTTCTTGAATATTAATATACCAATTTGAAAATAATATTGAATCCAATAAAAGTATTAAAATTCCATACATCTTTAGTAGTAGTGTAATATCATTTTTGTAGAAATATACAGAAAGGATGGAGTGGTTATATGAAGGTTTCGGTTTCTGATAAACTACAATTATTTTCTGAAGAATTACAAGGGGTACGGAAACGATTCTGGGTATGAGGGGCCACTCTGGGATTTAATTACAAATTAAAAAAGAACTTTATTCAAGTTCTTTTAATCTGCGATACAGAGCGGCTTGACTCACTCCTGTAATTTGGCATATTTCCTTAACGGTTTTATTGGTATGCTTCCGTAATTCAATCGCATGATTCATACCTGGGTGCTTATCCGTGTATTTCTTCAATCTTCCTCTATACACTCCTTTTTGTTTCGCTAACTTTATTCCTGCACGTTGTTTTTCTTTAATCATTTCTCGATCTAATTCACTAAAGGCAGCCATGACAGTTAAAAAGAATTTACCGGTTGGAGTTCTAGTATCTATTCCTAAATTTAAAATCGCAAAGTGAACATCCTTTTCCCGAAGTTGTTCTACTAACTGTAATAGCTGAATGGTATTTCGACCTAAACGATCCATTCTAGTTACAACTAAAGTATCGCCAGCTGTTAGTTTTGAAAGTAAAGTGTCTAGCTCAGGTTTTTGTTTTGTAACCCCGCTTATTTTCTCTTTTATGATTTCATCTACTCCATATTTCATGAGCTGTTCAATCTGTGTATCTAAATTTTGATCTTGTGCACTTACACGAGCGTATCCATAGACCATTTTTCTCCTCATTTCAAATGTATTTTTGATAAGTGTTATTGAGAGTCTCTGAGACTAATAATATCAAGGAAAAGGTTTCTTCTCAATAGGGTACACTCTATTGAGAAGATTGAATATGCAATTTTGCATTTGATTAATTTAATTATATTTATATATGGATTTTTATATATAATTGTAAGGTTATAAAAATTACATATTTTGAAAGGAGATGCCTGTATGAGGAGAATTATAGGTATTATTTTATCATTGGTATTATTATGTTCTACTTACGCTCCTTCTCTTACGTTTGCAGCTGAAGAAGTCAATAAAATCGGCTGGGTAAAAGAAGATGGTGCCATGTATTATTATGAAAAACCTGGTGTCAAACGTACGAATTCAATTACACTTGATGGGATTGAATATAATTTCGGCAAAGATGGTAAATTATTCTTTGGTACGAAATGGGTTAATGATAAATCTGTATATTATGAAGAGCCAGGAAAACTGAAAACAGGATGGATGTATTCTCTTGATGAATGGGAGTATATGGAGAATGGTTTACCTGTCACTGGATCATTAACTTATAAAGGAAAGAAGTTTCAATTTAATAAGTATGGGGAAATGGAAAAAGGGTGGATTACTTTACGCTCTAAAATTAAGAGAGTATACCCAAAACCAGAAACAAAATTTCTTCTTGAGTCGAAACCTGTTAAAGAAGGTGAAATCCTTGAAGTAGTTGGGAAACAAGGTCTTTGGTATCAAGTAAAATATCAAGGTGAAATTGGGTATGTTCGAATTCTTGAATCCGTTGTAATCGATCAAACACCTGCAACTTCATTTGAACTTGTACAAGGAACAGCCATGATTTCTCATTTTCTACTTACAGGATATAAGAAAGATCCTGAGAAATTTTTCCCAGCAAATATTGATAAAGCACACCTTAAACGATTTGATAGTGACGTTAAAGCTTTTTATGATTTAGCACATGATTTTCAAAATATAAAATCTTCTATTCTATTAGATAATAAAACTAGTTGGGTGCAAAAAAACGGAAAATGGTATTATTATCAAAAAAACGGAAATCGAGTAACAGGATCCCAAACCATTGATGATAAACAATACTATTTTGGATCAGATGGTGCTATGCAAACTGGTTGGGTCAACTTAGGTGGGACAAAAAAATACTATAGCCCTTCAGGTGTTATGCAAGTTGGAATACAATACATTGATGGAAAGATGTATTATTTTAATGAAGGTGGACAATTATCAACAGGCATACACTTTATTAATGGAAAACCTTATTATTTTAATACATCACATGAATCCAAAAGTGGTTGGATGAAAAATGAATATGATTGGTACCTATTACATCCGTCTGGTGCTTTACAAACAGAGGACTTTACATATAAAGGTAAAAAATTTTCATTTAACGAAGATGGAGAAATGGTAAAAGGATGGATAGTACTTGAATCTCTTGTGAAAAAAGTGTATCCAGAACCAGATTTAAAACATGTGTTACGAGCGAAACGTGTACAAAGTGGAGAAGTTATAGAAGTAACTGGAAAAATAGGTCCTTGGTATGAAGTGAATTATCATGGGGAAAAGGGATATGTCCAAATTCATGACGCAATTATTTTCGATCAAGAAGCGAAAAATCCACTTACATTGTTAGATGGTAAGTTAAAAATATTTGAAGGTGTATTCAATTATTTAAAGAGTGACGAAACACTAGTTAATGACACGTTCAAAGTATTAGAGGATTTAGATCATAACATAACTGATTCTATTGAAACTTGGAATAATATATCTAAAGAAATAGACCATGCAAAGCAAGATACAAGAGAGAAAATAAGAATTGTAAAAGAAGCGCATGACAAATTACAAGAATTAGTCAACGCAATGAAAGGAGACATAAAAAATTTAACTACTTCCCAAAGACAAGAACTTGTTAAATTATTTGGAGTACCTGGGAGAGATTATAGTAAGTTTATCCAATATGGGAAAGAGTGGATGAATTTTGGTGCAGATGTATATGTATCTGTACTGCAACAATATTTATTTATGTATCAAGCATATGCGGAATATTATAGAGTTTTAGATATATATGCAACAGAAACAGCAGATTTCTTAAAATATATAGCAGATGCATCTGTGGAACTTGAAAAGAATCATCGTAAGCTAGCTGAGGGGTTTTCTGGTGTAGTTAAGGATTTAGGACCAGTTATAAATAGCTCAATTCGTTGGAAACATTCGATAGATGAAGCAAAACCTAAGATGGAGGAACTGGTACAAAAAACACGAGAAACAGCCCCAATAATTGCGAAAGATCTGCAAGTATTAGATCAGAAAATACCAGGTTTTTTCACAGATGTAAACATGGGATTAGATCTTGCAAATACCTTTATGGACTCAGCCAATAAAATTGCAAGTCATAAGGTCGATATTCCGGCTGCAGCAAGAAATATTGGAAACATTGACTTAAGTAATGCATTATTTGATTTTGGCGTTGCACCGGAAAAATACGATAAGTATATCGCAGAGCAAAACAAAACAAATCAATTCATGACGACTACATTGGATATCTTGCCTCTGATTAATGTACCTAAAGAAGCGATTCAAATGTACCAAGGAAAAGAGATGGGTACAGATCGGAAATATGATCCTTCAGATTATGCAATGGGTGTCTTAAGTGTTGCGACAGGTGGAACAGTTAAAACACTTGGTAAAGTAGTCGGAACAGTTGCTGATCTCGAGAAGAAAGCGAAAAATCTTGAAAAGGCTGCTAAAAACGCTTCTAACGGTGGTTTTAATGTTGCAGAATTTGATAAAAAAATAGCTAAAATGAATGTAAATGAAAAAATAGCTTTAATAAAAGAAACATCCAAAGACATTGCCTCAAAAAACGGATGGAAAAAAGATTCAAAAAGAACTAAACTGAATAAAAGGGATGTTTATTATGATGCAAAAACAGATACATATTATGCTTTAGATACACAACATGGTAGATTTGAAGTTGTTAATAAAAAGGGTAAGCATCAAGGCGAGATAGATTTTAATTTAAACTCAACAAAACCAGCTGATAAATCAGGTGGACACGATTTAAAAATGAGTTAACTGCATGGGAGCTATATTATGAAAGAATTATTAAATAACACGATAAAAAAGTACTATGAAAAACAAGATATAGAAAATTATTTATTAAAATGTAAAGAAATATTTCAATTACCTTCAGAATTAAATATGTATTTAAATAAGAGCGAAATAAATGTTACAGATGTGAATAGTGACAATACATGGCCATCTGCAAAATTTATGTTTGATTTTCCAAAATTTGAAAAAAACGGATTTTCAAGCACTTATAGCAGTACCTTACTAGTTTCTAAACTATTGCCTGTTTTTTACTTACAACATGAGTTTGAAATTGAAAGTCCAGATGAGAACTTAGTAATGTCTACACTGACTGGATATGATGTACAACCATATACTTTTCAACAGTTAGAACTGGAACAAATGATAAATAAAACTTTAAAATTAGGTGGTTATACAGATTTATCGTATGCAGAAATAAATGAAGTTGTTGAAGGCGTTCAATTTCCAGAAGGTGTAACCTTTTTTGGTCCTCAAGTAACTGTAGAGTATGCCATTTTTCATGATATTTTGGATGTTTGCCCAGATTAATGAGGTTTTAAATTGCAATTAATAGTTAGCAAGGTTTAGTAAAAAAGTCGTAGATAGTTCCTACGACTTTTTTTGCTGAATATTTTTCCAAAGTGACCCCTCATACCTAGAATCGTTTCCGTACCCCTACTTAAAAGACATAGATGAATTAGAGGAAACGGAATATATCATTAAATAAAACCGTATTTTGTATACATATTCAAAAATCACGATACCGTCAGGCGCATTTTAAGGCAATTAATTTTACTTTTATATATATGAGTCTTTTAAAATCGCAAATTCAGCTCATAAAAACAGCAACAGTTCTTATGCTGCTGTTTTTTTAGATAATTATTAATTACAATTTTCTTTTTTTGATATGGTGACCCCTTATATGTAGTTAAGGTTAAGCGATACAAATCTTATGTTGTATTTTTCCCTTATTCCCCCTTTTCGGGAAATCAAGACTAAAATGCAAAATAAATAGAAAAAATAAGGCTCTTACTTCGTGGATATGACCACAAAGTAAGAGCCTTATTTTTAAGTGATAATAAAGTTGTTTAAAAACAAATAAAGTCATTTAAAAGATAATAAAGTTCTTCCAAAAGATGCTTTGAAATTGGATGTTCATTCCATTTTCCCGCTTGTATTGGTATATTAAAAGAAAGAATATTTCGATATTCATTAAATCAAAACTTGCGCAGAAATGAGGAAAAGAAATTGAGTATTGAACAACAATTATATGATGTGGTGAAAAATTTAATTGAACAAAGATATCCAAATGATTGGGGTGGAGCTGCAGCGATTCGTGTAGAGGATGGAACAATTTATACAAGTGTTTCCCCAGGCGTAATAAATGATTCAACAGAACTTTGTATGGAAACAGGTGCAATTTTAGAAGCACATAAATTTCAAAAGAAAGTTACACATTCTATTTGTCTTGCAAGAGAAAATGAGTATTCTGAATTAAAGATATTATCGCCTTGTGGTGTATGCCAAGAACGTTTATTTTATTGGGGACCAGAAGTACAATGTGCGATTACAAATTCTAAACAAGATATTATTTTTAAACCTTTAAAAGAATTGCAACCATATCATTGGACAAAAGCATATCATGATGAAATGGCAAAAGAATGGAGTACGAGATAAGGGGACTAAATTAAATTATTTGCCTGACGAAAATTATACAACTTTATTATTCTTAATAAAATTATAGAATGAAAGAAAAGCTACCTTTTTAAACATCTTTAGTAACCATCTATCTGTTAAATAGATAGATGGTTACTCTATTTCTACAATCGAAATTATATGACTTTATTATCTCTACACATTTATTTCATTATATTTGTTCATACAGTTTTCCTTGTAGGCCTCACCATATCATTTTAAGAAAATTGTACGTTACGGCACAATTTGGACACAAATTAAGGTATTTACTGTACGTTAAGACTATTTTTTCAGCTAAATAAGGACTATTCGGGACATTTGGAGCTGGAAAATCAACTCTTATATTAAAAATTTAATTGCCGATACTCATCTGCAAATAGAAAAAACGAATTGTTGTTTGTAAAGGTATACCTTTACAAACAGGTAAAGAACATCTATGAAACATTGAAATATCAAGTTTATAAAGGTGATTTGAATTGTTTTATAAACGTTTATTTTTAATGAACACCTTTATAAACAAAAGTGGTATAATTGTGGTAACAAATGTAAGGAGCATCTCAAACGTGGCAAATATTTATGGATATATACGTGTAAGTACAAAAGATCAAAATGAACAACGTCAATTACATAAGATGATGGAACGAGGAGTGGAAGCTCGGCGTATTTTTGTGGATAAAGCAAGTGGACGACATTTTGATCGTCCTCAGTATCAATTATTACGAAAAATATTGAGTACAAGTGATATTGTTTACATAGATGCTTTAGATCGTATGGGTCGTAATTATGATGAAGTAATTTCAGAGTGGAAGTACATAACAAGAGAATTACAAGCTGATATTGTCGTTTTAGAAAATGAAACATTGTTTGATAGTCGAAAGTTTCGAGAGATGGGTGACATGGGACGGTTAATGGAAGATCAGTTTTTATCTTTGCTATCTTATGTTGCAGATCAAGAGCGTAAAAAGATTCACCAGAGACAAGCCGAAGGGATTGCAGTAGCAAAATCTCAAGGGAAGCATTTAGGACGTCCTCAGTTTAACCTTTCAACATTAAGCTCAAAGCAATTACTTCTAATAGAAGAAACTTATCCGAAGTGGAAAAATAGAGAAATAACTGGGGTTCAATTCATGGAGGTACTAGACTTGAAGAAAAATACTTTTAACAAAGTAATAAAAGAATATGAAAATACATTAAATGTCGGAGACTAAAATATGAAGAGTAAATTAATTATTGTGCTATGTCTTATAGGGATATTGATTCCTAGTTCAAAAACTTTAGCAAATGGAGAAATTATTACAAAAAGAAGTGCGTAATTATTATTATATTGTAGATAAAGAAAACAACAATTATACGTGGAAAATTGGTTATAAAAGTTCTAATTCAATAATAAAGGAAAATAAGGAAAATGAGTTGAACTTAGAAGATTTTCGAAATGCCGTTAACAAATTAAGCCAACAAAATTTAGAATTGTATGTATCAATAGCATATTTGGTTATATTACTTTTAATTCTCTTAATATCTTTCATAAAAAGAAAAATGATATTCCAAAATGGTTTTTGATATTCATGTTTGTTCTATTAATAATATCAATAAATGCTGTAGTGCAGACATCAATTAGTTTATCTGTAACAGATAAAGAAGTACAATTTCTTTATCTAAGACTAACTCACTAAGAAAAGATCCCATATTAGGGGATCTTTTTTTCAAAAGGATAGTTTTTTAGTAACAAACTTTGCGCTTAACGTACAGTGTATCAGTTAAAATGTGTCCAATTTGTGTTTAAACGTACAATTTTCTTTTTTGGATATGGTGAGTCCCTATAGGTTTCATGGTTCTGGTGCAAAGATATGAAGAAGAACATGGATGAAAAGAATATTGAGGTTCTATGTTTCTAATAAATCATATTTGCACCAGAACCACATTTCAGATAATTGTACAATTAAATAATATGAAAAGGATCTAAGGTAAACATCACAAGGCTAAATACTAATAGAAAAATTAACCCACTAAATAGGAAATAATTCAATTTCCCAATATCCATTCTTTTACAAATGTATTTATTACCGAATATCCCCACTAAAATTAATATCATAATAAGTATTAGAGTTATAGGGATTAATACAATAATTACGTCTTCCTCACCCACAATATCTAATCCATCAAAATAACCAATGATAGTGCCTATATAATAAATACAAGTAAAAATAAATATTGTAGTGTACGGAAGTAGGATTGCTAAAATTGAGTTAACACATACATTTAAAAGTACAAATATCAATTTCATTTATATACTTCCCTTTCATATCAGATAATAAATACTATTTTTCTCTCGCTGGTTGATTATATTTCTCAAAAGCTAGGTAAAGTTTATATACATTATTCCCATATTTTACTGCTCTATCATCTGTTCCATTATACCTTGCTAGTGCTTTCTTTATTTGATTTACATCATAATCATAATAATTATCTTTTAATCCTACTTGATTCGCTGCTCGGACAAGTACTAATGCACAAGTTTTAAGATTAAACTCTTCATCGTCTTTTAATTTAAACCAAATGTATTTCCGATCTTTCCAATTACTTGTTTCGTAGGTTTTGTCACTAATCAACTTAATAGTAACGGCATAATTAATTGAATCAATAGCAGTAGCAGCAAAAATTTGACCTAATCCAGTACTACTATCTTCTTTCATAACGGGCGATGCTACAGGCGGAGGGGTAATTATCTTAACAGCATCAGGTAATTTTTCCTATTTTTCATAATCTTCTTTAAACTCAAAATATGTTTTAACCAAACCATCTCCTATTTGATCATCTACACCATAGCAAAACAACTCTCTAAATAATACTGATTGAATCATTGCCTTTCTCATGCTATAGATTTGACTTACATTCGTCAGTAACTTATCATATTTTACAATAATATCTATGGCTTCCTCTGGAGTACGAAGAGCTTTGAGTTCTGTAAGAACTGCTAACTGTTCTTTTGCTTCTTTTACTAGATCTTTTTTGAAAGAAGAAATAGATTCATTTGGTAAATAAACATCATCTTTATGTGTTATTTTTACAGGTGGATATACAACACTAACTCCCTTATCAATCCCCGATTGGATATCATTATCAATTTCTATTGTACCTTCACCACTACCAATTTTAATAGTAGAAATTTGATCAAATGCCCAATTTTTAGGAAGAGGATATCCTAAATTACCACTAAAACCTGTTGACATACCACTTACAAAACTACTTACAGCATAGCCTACTTTTGATACACGACTACAAACATTTCTTGTTCCGTAGATACCGACCTTGTATTTGCCTCCCAGTGCCTTCATTTTATTATGAACAGCTTGGAAATAGGGGATAATACTACTTGAAACATGTTCATCATAAGCATCAAAGTCTACTGCAAAGTAAATGGTTGTACCCTCGCCAAAACCATAACCATTCGCTGCTTCCATAGCCTCTCGAGCATCTTTTGCACCTTGATAAGCGTTAAAATAGCTTAGTTTATTACCTAAAGATTGATAGATAGGAAACACAGTTAAACCCTCTGACAAAATCGTGTTTAATTCACCAGGTTGAACTTTTTTATTGATTCCACCAGGAACATTCACCAAATATCTTCCAACCGTTTTATACCCTTGACTCTTTAGTGCTTTAGCTCTCGCAGAAGTGATAGTTGTGATACAATCACATGCTGTACCTTTTCTTTCTGGATCACCCGTACTAACTAATGCTGATAACCAGGTTTGTTTTTCAGCAATACCATCAGCAGGTAAAAGTGTAAAAGCCTGAAATTCTTTAACTTTATTTTTAAGGTTCTGGTGCAAAAACTTCAGGACAATTGCAATAAATCTACAAATCTTGGACATACTGATACTACTAATCTAAAGAAGGTGTGTGATTGGTATGGAAAAGGAAAATGTATTCAAATGGAAGCATTATCAGCCTGATATTATTTTGTTAACGGTAAGATGGTACCTACGGTACAACCTCAGTTTTCGTGATTTAGTGGAAATGATGGAGGAACGGGGCTTATCCATTTCTCATACAACGATTATGCGTTGGGTTCATCAGTACGGTCCTGAATTGGACAAACGAATCCGACGTCACCTTAAACAAACAAGTGACTCCTGGAGAGTCGATGAAACATATATCAAAGTAAAAGGTCAATGGATGTACCTGTATCGTGCTGTTGATTCGAAAGGAAATACAATCGATTTTTACCTGAGCAAAACAAGAGACCAGAAGGCTGCAAAGCGCTTTTTCAAGAAGGCCTTGCAGTCTTTTCATGTTTCAAAACCTCGTGTTATAACAGTCGATAAAAATCCAGCTTACCCTATAGCGATTGAACAGTTGAAAAAAGAAAAAAGCATACCTGGTGGTATGCGACTTAGACAACAAAAGTACTTGAATAACATAGTAGAACAAGATCATCGCTTTATAAAGAAGCGAATTCGTTCTATGCTAGGGTTCAAATGTTTTGACACAGCTACATCCATTCTTTCTGGAGTAGAAGCCATGCATATGATTAAAAAAGAACAGGTTAATTTACGGGACCAGTCTGTCCAAAACCAGAAAGAATTCATCCATCAATTGTTTGGACTTGCAGCATAAGATACGATTCCGTTAGGAATCTATGCGCTTTATTATCTTTTATTCTATTTTTGCACCAGAACCCGTTATGTTAACCGAGCATGTATAGAATATTCATCATATTTTCTCTTGTATTCACTTGTATTCTCCCTATATCAAAAATTATAAGTTATGAAACCGTTTTAGAACGTAAAAAACAAAAGATCCCTCAGACAAGTCGAGAGACCTTTAAAAAATAGCATTTTATCTATATTCTCATTTATGTTTAGTTACTCTTGCTTCTTTTCTTTTTCCTCTTTTTCTATTTCTGATACCGATTTTTCTGGTTTTTTCATGTAATTATCATATAACTCACCAGAACATCCGAATTTATCCTCAAAATTTTTCGTTGTACTAACACTCGCTACAAACCATAATTTCTCATTTTTATTTATATATCCCTTTATATGCGGTACTCCCATAGGAGTAATCTCCCTTTTTGTAAATGTAATAGATTTCACATCATTCACATTATAACGAATATATTTTTCTATCCGTACTTCTTGCTTCTTCCAAAATTGTTCCTCTTTTTCTTTTTTCTTCGCATATTCCATTGTTAGATAACCTCCTGTTATAATACAAATAATGGATAATATTATTGCCAATTTTTTTTTCATTTGGAATCCCCTTAATTTTGGATATAGTAAAAATATACCATGAAATGAGTTGAAACATATGAATGAATTCGAAGAAAATTCGATTGCCACAGATGAAGATTATTACCAGCTATCAGATCAAGTTTATGATGATGATTATTTAGAAGTAGGAGCGAAAATAGAAGGAAGTAACGGTAAAGTTTGGAGAGTTATAGAATGCATTGATACCAATAAAACCGATAAAACCGAAGAAAAAAACGGGCTGCAAGCTATCGCTGTCGTACCTGCCAAAGATTATGATCCAAGCAGAACACAATATGATGAGATTATCTATTCATTCCGCGGAACAGAATTTGGTAAATTTGATGGAGATCTATCTACAGACATAGATCAAATTACGCTTGGAATGAAAGAAAAATGGGGTGTAGTAGGTGGAGAGATACAAAAATTCCCTACATCATTTGACAGTGCGCTAGAATTTGTGGATAAAGTGAATAAAAAATATGAACCGACTTCTGTTCATACTACTGGACATAGTAAAGGAGCCGCAGAAGCTCAATATGTAGCGGCAGAAAGAAATTGTCATACAACAACATATGCTGCACCAAATGTTTATAGATTATTAAGTGATGAAGCAAAAAAACGAGTTGATCAAGGCCTAATGGAAAATAAAGCAACCGACTTTACTCATAAAAAAGATGCTGTAGGGAATTTTGAACAATTTGGCGCAAAACCGATTGGTAAACAATTCTTAGTAGAAAGCAATGGAACATCTCATGGTCTTCTTGGTCTTTTATTTATGGGAGAACATCCAATGGATACATTTGAGGGTATGTTTCATTCCGATGGACGAGCCATATTAGAATCAAAATCGGATGGCGTTATTCAACAGGCCAAAGGAACTGAAATCCAATTAAAAGTTGAAGATATCAAACAAATTGCACGGGATTTAAAAAATGAAATTGAGGATATCAACCAAAAGATAACGGAAGCAAGTCAAAAAATAATAAATGTATTACATCAATCGCCAGCTAGCGTAGATGGGAATTTAATTAATACGATTACTTATGCTGTTTATGGTTTCCAAAGAGGTTATATGGAACCCCTTCATTCAGTAGCAGACTTTATAGATCAAAAAGCAAATGAATTTGAACGAGTGGATAATCAAGGGTAACAGAAAGGAGATCATTAAATGAAAAATTATGATGTTATTAACCACTCTGTAGATGTAATGAATGCTACAAATCAACTGGTTAAATGTATAGAAGATTTAGAGAATCATAAAACAAAACTATACTCTATTAAAACACTATTATCTCATAACTGGAAAGGAAATACTTCAATAGAAATTGAAAAAAGGCTGAATGAAGTAGATGATAAGCTTACATATAGAATTGATGAATTTCAAAGGATACAAGGTGATTTAGAAAAATATAGAAGAGCAATGGAGAATTTTGCAAATCAATTTATAATGATGGGTCCAAAGTATTAATGATAGTTCATATTGAAGCTCATTTCTAATTTTATAGTGTTATTTATGTTTGCTTTTTCCTTGTTTTTGGGTGTGAGTGCCGGCTCGTCGTAACTGACGCTGAACAACTTCTGATAACGGGAATTATGTTAATAATATCTCATAATGTGGTAAAATTTAGGTGTTTTATTAATGTGAATATACATGAAGTTTAGAAAAGAAAGAGGAGGATTTTTATGGTCGATAATTATATAAATGAAAAAGATCATCTTTTTTATAAAAAACGTTTTTATAATGTTTTAGCTTCAATTCCTATTGTAGTTATCACGCTAATAGTAACCTATTTATCAGGTTTGGGATTAACTTTTTTTGTAACCTTAACTGGAGTTTCAGTAATAACTTTATTAATTCAGTTCATTTATTATTATTCAAATTGGAAAAAGTCTCTTCAGAAGATCTGAAGGGACTTTTTGAGATTTCTAGATATATGGACTACTGATAAGTAGGGTTATGTAAACCGCACTTATCGGATATTCATTGTTACTTGTTCAACTAACGGGGCAAAGGTGTTGAATAAGGTAATATAATCCATTTGTGGTATGATATATATCAAATAATTAGAATCGAAAAATATAGGAGGTTTTTTATGAAAAGAAAATTAGTTTTAATTCTTTGTTTTACAGGAGCTCTTACATTATCAATTGATTTTATGAAAGATAAAGATTTACAAAGTACAAAGGTATCTGCACACAGTGAAGAAGTATCTTTAGAACAAGCAGACACTAATAAAGGAGATACTTTTAGAGTTACAACGAGGGAAGAACAAGATGCTAGAGAAAATATGTTGAATTTAGAAGATAGGGATTATACGACAGTTATAACAAAAGAAGAACAAGACATGGTAGAAAATATGTCAGCTGAAGAAGGATTTGTACCACAAAAAGAAGGGACAGGATTCTTTTTTATAAAAGAAAAATAAAACCAAGCTTGGTTGTTTAAGTTGTCACTTTAGGAGTTATTTTGCACCTATTTTAAGCGCTATTTTGCACTATAAGTAAATATAAAAAGCCCAATTTCTCATTAAAATTGAGAAATTAGGCTTTTTTCGTTGCTCCATTAAAGCGCCCGTTTGCTGAAGATCGTTATGTATTGTGTGGATCCGCAATTCAGGCTTTCTGGAGTGAATATTTGTTTAAGGGGTCCTACCACATCGCTATCAAGCCAAGAAAAAGAATTCCCCCCAAGACGAAAAAAATATACTATTCTTTTAATTGAGATCACCATACATACCAATTCAGAAGGAATAGTATATTTTTCACCAACAAGTAGATTTTCCTGAAAATTAAATGGGAATTGCCCATACATTTTTTTATATTTACTATACTTACACCTAAATAGGCTTTATGACCTATTCTTTATAATGTTTGTTTCAGAAACTCTCGTACATTATCCCATGTTTTTCGTCTAGCTAATTCAATCTCTTTCTTTTGCAAATTATCATTGTTTGTAACGATTGGCAAATAGGGAAGGGTGAAATCATGTCCGGCTTCTTGTAGTATTACTTTTTTTATCAATTTTGAAGAAGTTTGGGCTTCTATAGTATCCACCATTTCCACTGATGGCCAAGTTGAATCTTTCATACCTGTGACAACTAACATAGGGGATTCTATTTTTTCTACGGAAATTCTAGCTTGTTCCCATATTTCTTGAGAGGATTGTTTTATCGCTTCGCTATGTAAATGATAGAGATTAGTTTCATAGAGGGGGTGATTTGTCTTCGGATAAGGAAGATAAGGTACAGGCACCCCTTGATAACTCCACGAAGATGTGTTGAGCGCTTCTTCCATGGAAAATCCAGCAAATATATGGGAACTGGGAGATAATGTAACTAAAGATTGAAGATCAGTTTTTTCTAATTTTGAAGCAAGGAGTAATGCTAATTCTGCTCCTTTAGAATAGCCAATGATACCAAGTTTATTAGGATTTACTGTGGAATGATTAGCTAACCATTTCATTGCGTCTAAACATGGTTCCAATGGTACATTTGCTAACTGGTTGGGTAACAAATGTGATCCATTCCAATCAAAGTATGCGACAGCCAGTGCAGCATAACCATGAGAAGCTAAATAATTAGCTACTTGCTCTGACCAGTTGAAACCACCTAAAGATCCTCCCAATACAAGAACTGCAGGAAGTGAACCTTTTAATTTTTTAGGAAGAAAGAATTTTCCTAAAAAATTTTCTTGTATCTCTATTTGAGTTACGTCTGTTTGGTATAAGTCAAATGTGATATCCATTTCTTCAAGAATTTGATCTTCTAGAGTGATACACAAAGAAATGGTTAGTTTTTGCATTTCATCTTGTAGAAAGTAAGGTGGAAAAGACGGCTCAACGAGCTCCATTCCATAAATAAGCTCATAAGCATCTATTCCTTGATAAGACCCCTCGCTAGGTATGTTAATTACTATGTTTAGTTCTCCATTTATATCCGCTTGCCAGGTTGCCCAAGATTTCCAAACTCGATTTGCACTATCTTTGGTTTTTGCATCAATACGTATATTTTGCTCTGACTCTAATCCACTAAATTCTATAAAGAAAGGTTCTCCTAATACTGTACTTATCTGTTTACTTACCATAACAGTTTTTCTCACTATTACTCCTCCTTTGTTATAAAGACAAACTTTTCATGTTCTAGCATCCAGAAGTAACAATTATAGATATGATCCCAAGCCTCTTGGTATTTTTTTGATTCGGGGTTAAACTCTGATAACAATACATAAAATTGCTTTCCTCTCTTAGAAGTGAAGTATTGAATGGTTGGATACATGTTTTGAACAAACTTAGTAGAATATTTCGTTTGGAGCATATTTGCTAATGTCTGTAACAAAGTAATAACCAAAGATTGCATTTTTGTATCAGTGTAGGCAACATTCGATTCTAAGCAATATATAACCTCTAATAGAATTTGGTTTAATACTTGATAGTAGTAACTACTTTGGATTTTAGTATTGTTTAGTTTTTCAGTAAAAGGAGACAGATGTTCTTGAAACTCCGTAACAAATTCAGGAGCATCCCATAATTCCTTGATTTTATGCCAGATGACAGCTTGTTCTGTTGAGATATCCTCTAAGGTTCCTATTGATTGATGAATGTTTGAAAAAAGTAGCTGAAACCAGTCAGGGGGGACTATTTGTTCATCTAATTTTTCACGAACCTTTTGCATCAAGTATTCTTTCCTTGTTTCTGCACTTTGTTTCATCACCTCTACAATCTTTTGCATAAATGCAAGAGATTCTTCTGGATCTTCTATATGAGATGCTTTCTCTAACGTTTGTTCCATTTTTTCATAGAGGATTTTTTGATGTCTCACCGCTTCTAACTGCCACTTTATTGCTTGGTGAACGGGAACCTCTCCCTCTTGTAATTTGGCAATGTCCGTCAAAGAAAAATCGAGTGAACGTAAAGTGGTAATCATATTTAGTTGCCAAATTTCTTTTGGAGAGTATAAACGATAACCGCTCTCTTTAATGGAAACAGGCTGCAATAATCCTATGTCACTGTAATACCGAACAGTTTGCACAGTTGTTCCAGCCATTTTCGCAGCTTCACCAATTGTATAATAAGTTTGCATTTATTCTTCCCTCTCTTCTTTTTCATTATAAAGTCTCCTGTAACTAGAGAGTCAACGCCGTTTTCTAAAATAAAATCACTTATAAAATATCGTCACAAGAACACAAAAAAACGTTATCTTTTATATAGAATTATAGGAAAGGATGGCGTTTTTGTATGTCTATTTCTGTATCTGATGAATTACAACTATTTGCTCAAGAAATTCAAAGCTTTTTATCCCCTAATATCTTACGAAATCTTGCTAGAGATGTTGGCTTTGTGCAACGAACCAGTAAATACCAAGCAAAAGATTTAGTAGCTTTATGCGTATGGCTAAGCCAAAGTGTAGCAAAAACTTCCTTAACCCAGTTATGTAGTTGTTTAGAAGCATCAACAGAAGTACTCATAAGTCCTGAAGGACTAAATCAAAGATTTAACTCCGCAGCCGTGCAGTTTCTACAACAAATATTAGCTAAACTTCTGAACCAAAAATTATTTTCACCTAGGCTGTTTTCTTCTTCATATAATTCTAGTTTTAAGCGTATTCGTATCTTAGATTCCACTGCATTTCAACTTCCAGATCCCTTTTCATTCGTTTATCCGGGTGCAGGAGGATGCAGCCATACAGCGGGAGTAAAGATTCAGCTTGAGTATGATTTATTAAGTGGACAGTTCCTTCATATTCATACAGGTCCAGGTAAACAACATGATCGAACCTACGGTTCCCTGTGTGTCCCAACTGTAACAGCGAATGATTTATGTATCCGAGATTTAGGTTATTTTCATTTGAAAGATCTTCAACATATACAAGATAAAAAGGCTTATTATATCTCACGTATCAAATCGAATACACGTATTTATCAAAAAAATCCTAACCCTGATTATTTTCAAGATGGCAGAATCAAGAAAGTTACAGAGTATATCCAGATAGATATGGAGGTTTTAATGAACTCTCTTCAACCAGGACAAACATGTGAAATATCCAACGCTTATGTAGGAATGACTGATAAAGTCCCAACTCGTGTGATTGTTCATCGACTAACAAAAGAACAACAACAAAAACGATTACAAGATCAAACTGTAAGAGAAAAAAAGAAAGGAATGAAGTATTCTGCTCGTAGTAAACGACTTAGCGGTATCAATGTATATACGACAAATACCCCTACAGATATTGTCCCGATGGGACAAGTACATGATTGGTATTCTTTACGTTGGCAAATCGAGATTTTATTTAAAACGTGGAAATCATTCTTTCATATTCATCATTGTAAAAAGATAAAACGAGAACGATTGGAATGCCATTTGTATGGACAACTGATTGCCATTCTACTCTGTTCTTCTACCATGTTTCAAATGCGGCAATTACTTCTTATGAAAAAGAAACGAGAACTGAGTGAATATAAGGCCATATATATGATTAAAGATTACTTTCTTCTTCTTTTCCAAGCTATACAGAAAGACACCCAAGAGCTATCAAAGGTTCTAATTCGCCTGTTCAACCTCCTACAGCAAAACGGGCGAAAATCTCATAGGTATGAGAAGAAAACAGTCTTTGATATATTAGGTGTCGTTTACAATTGTACCATGTCTGATAATCAAGCGGCTTAAATCAAAAAAATGAAACCCGTTAGGGTTTATTTCGTATGCAAATCTTTAAATTCCCTACACGTAGCCTTTAGAAAAAAGAAATAACCTCTACTATAATTGACGTTGTATAAGCTTAGCTTGATAGCGATGTGGCGTGACCCCATAGCCATCAAGCTAAGATTTTGAGATATCCCCAAAACGAAAATTTTACCTTTCCATAGTTATCCATATGGATCCAGCTCAACGTCTTGGGGAACAATGAATTTATTAGCTTGATGGCGTTGGAGTGGTATCCTTTAATGAAAAGAGAAATTAAGAAGACTAATGATTTAAAGACTTGATTCATTTCAATATTCATAAAATCTACTTAATTAAGAAAAAGGTATATAACAAGGGGAACCTGAATTTTTAACAGGGATGGCTGAAAAAAGGAAATCTTTACGATACTAAATATTTCCTTTAACAGCTATCCCTATTATATTTAAAATTTAATTATAAATCCTTTTTTGCATATATTTTTAGAGATATCATCATTGATATAAGACTAATAACTATTGAGATAAAACAAGGCATCCATGCCAGAACAATTGGTGGAAATGGAAAGGTAATTGTAAAATCAAAGTGTCCCTTTATAAGAGTAGGAGCGACAAAAGGTATTAAAAAGACAGTAAAAAATGTTATTATTTTTGTTTTGTCATAACCGAATTTAAATTGAACAGGGAGTAGTATACCAAATAAAATACTAACAATTAGAAATGTTATTCCAAGAGCGTTTATGCTGAGTTTTTCTATACCCGATGGTATGATAATTGTCGTAATAATACGGATGATGGAGACACAAATGAAAATTACAAAAAGAAAGAGATATTTTGCTTTTACAAATGCATTTCGTGTGTATGGAGTTGCACAAAGTAAAGCCGCCCCCTTGTACTGATCCTCAAATTTGGATATCGTACCAAATAAAATTTGCTCCATCAAAATTACTGTTAAAAGAAAGCCAACAAGACCGCCATCGTTTAATTGTAGTTGTGTAGAAACATAAATAGGAGCGATAGCTGCAAAAACAAGTAAAATTAAGAAATGTTTTTTGACTAGCATAAAGTCTTTCATTACAAGGTTAATTAACATGATTATTACCTCCGATGTATGAAAGCATAATATCCTCTATAGTCGGCCTTTCCACCAATACATCAGGCATGAGTCGACGAACATCATCTTTTTTATGAGTAATCCCCTCAAATCCGTATTGAGATTGATGCAAATTTAAAAAAAGTGGTTTGGTTTGTTCATTAATTAATTGATTGTCTCCTTTTACCAATGCATGTGTGTCCACTAATATATCTTTTTCCTCATTAACTAAAATTTTTCCATCATCGATTAAAATAATCATATCTGCAATTTTATCTAAATCAGAGGTAATATGAGTGGAAAAAAAGACACTTTTACCTGGTTCCTTCATAAAATCCAGAAGAATATTCATCAATTCACTCCGTACTAATGGGTCCAAACCACTTGTTGGTTCATCCATTATCAATAGGTCTGCATGGTGGGATAGGGCCAAAGCAACCGCGAATTTCATCCGCATACCTTTGGATAGAGTAGAAATTTTTTGTCCTAGATTTAAATTAAATTGTTTAATGTAAGATAAGAAGTCCGCTTCATCCCAGTCAGTGTAAGAAGGGGCAATCACGTTTTTCATTTCTTTTAATGTTAATTCATCATAGAAATATCCCTCATCTAGCACAATGCCAATTTTGTTTTTAGATTTCCTTTCATTTTTATCCATATCTTTTCCTAAAAAATTAATTTTTCCGGAATCTTTTAAAATGAGGCCAAGGATTGCTTTAATTGTAGTAGTTTTCCCAGAACCATTAGTACCAATAAAGCCTGTTATACAGTCTTTGTTAAGTGAAAAAGTAACATCTTTTAATGAAAACCTGTCGTAAGTTTTATTTAGTTTATTCACTTCTAACACAGCATTCATTCTCCATTCTCCTCCTCTAAAATTAAGTCCATCATCGAATGAAGATCATCCGCATGAATTCCTATACTTCG
The DNA here is from genome assembly GCF_022811845.1 of Bacillus pseudomycoides. Lineage (NCBI taxonomy): Bacteria > Bacillati > Bacillota > Bacilli > Caryophanales > Bacillaceae > Bacillus > Bacillus pseudomycoides. The sequence goes on along the minus strand of NZ_CP064269.1, from coordinate 37,518 downwards.
AGCCATCTGACAGACTTCTGCAAGTTTGACTTCTACCATGTGGCGCTTGGATTCCATTAATAACTCTAAATTTGTGGGAGCTACATAGGTCCCTTTGCCAACCCTAGTAATAATAAAACCTTCTGCTTCTAGTTCTGCATAGACTCTTTTTGTGGTAAGTACACTTACATGTAAGTCGTTAGCTAATAAGCGGATTGAGGGTAACTGTTCGCCTTCTTTCAAATCATTGTTAAATATTGATTCTTTAATCTGTTCCTTTATCTGTTGATATAAAGGCTGATTTGATACATTACTTAAGATTATTTTCATTAAACAACCTCTCTATCGATAAGTGTTATGGTATATGATGCACAATATACACACCATACACAGTGAATATTATAAATTATAAAAAATAGATTAACAAGATATATTGTTACAAAAATCACCTAAATGGCCTCACCATATCATTCCGGGAATTCTGTACGTTTAGACACATTTTTGTCACAATTAACCCCTTTTGCTGTACGCTAAGAGATATTTGTTCAGAAAATCTTATGTTTATGAACAGAGGATAAAACTCAATAATATCAACGTTTTCTAGCTATAATCATGTTCATAAAGTGTGTAAACAAATCAATGTTCAATTAAACTTAGGTTTTTATCTTTCTGAACACGTATTCATCTGTATAAAATACTGTAATGATAAGGGTTTGTAGTCCTTAGCGTACAATTTTCCCAGAATGATATAGTGACCCCATGCCCATCAAGCTAAAATTCTATACTGCCCCAAAAAGAAAATTTTATACCTTTTATAACAATGAAATTTATTCTGCCTAGATTGATGAGCATAGGAGTCTATCCTGAAAAGATTGCAAAACTTGATAATATGTTTTCATCCCACTCTTTTTTTATGAAATATACAATATGTTATCAATCTCCGGTTTTTAACGACGTAAATAAATTTAAAAATGAAATCACTTTTATTAAATTATATATTGAATAATATTTATAAAAAGTTTAATATTATTAAAGTAAGGAGGGTGATTCTTTATGGAAAGAGAAGAAATTCCTTCATGGATTCTCTCATTAGATAAAGAGTCTTTAGAATTTATTAGAAAATTTATATTGAATTCGGGCTCTTTAAAAAATATGTCTAATTTGTATGATGTTTCTTATCCAACAGTACGTGCCAAATTAGATAGGTTAATAAAAAATTGAAGTACATAGTAAAGAAGATGATGTAGAGTTTGTAAATATGATTAAGGGATTTGTTATTGATGAACGAATTAGTCTAGACGTTGCTAAAATCATCATAGAAAAATATAAAAAAGAAAGGGATGTTTAATTATGAAACCTGTAGTTGGAATACTAGTTATTGTTGTTATAATAGTTACTCAAAGCTTTTTATCATCTCGAAAAACCCCTTATTTAGGTGGAATTCTCCCTGTAGCATACATAGGTTTTATTAGCTTCTTTTTTAATAAACTACTCGCTAATGGTGATTATTTTTCTACATGGATAAAAATAATAGCTGGTTTATGTGGGTTGTTAAGTATATGGATTTCAGGCAGAGAACGTTTCAAAAAGAAAAGACAAAAAGAATTAGATCGAATTGAATTACAGAATCTTTAGATTTAAGAGACCTTTGCATTATTAAGGTCTTTTTTTCATTTTATAAAACAGCATAAGAGATACTATTACATCGTCAGAAATCCTAAAGTAAATTAGTATCCATCCAACAGAAAAAACGTTATTCTTTTTGTAGAAATATACAGAAAGGATGGCGCTTTTGTATGAATCTATCGATTCAAGATGAGTTTCATTTGTTCGCTGAAGAACTACAGCGATATCTATCTCCACATATTCTTCAACAACTTGCACAAGAGACAGGTTTTGTAAAACGTAAAAGTAAGTATGGTGCACGAGATTTGGCTGCTTTATGTATCTGGATTAGTCAACACGTAGCAAGCGACTCTCTCACTCGATTATGTAGTCAACTTTATGCAAATACAGCTACACTCATGAGTCCAGAAGGACTTAATCAACGTTTTAACCGATACGCTGTTTTATTTCTACAGCGCGTATTTTCCCTTTTAGTCAAAAGCAAACTAAACGATTCATCTCAAATTTCAAACCAATACACTTCTTATTTTCAACGTATACGTATTTTAGATGCTACTATTTTTCAAGTACCCAATCATTTAGCTCCTATTTATCCTGGTTCAGGAGGATGTGCACAAACAGCCGGTATTAAGATTCAACTAGAATATGATTTACATAGTGGGAAATTCCTCAATTTTCAAATGGAACCAGGTAAAAATAATGATAAAACCTTTGGTACAGATTGTTTGGATACCTTACGCCCAGGAGATTTATGTATTCGAGATTTAGGATATTTTTCTCTAAAAGATTTAGACCAGATGGATCAACGGGGAGTATTCTACGTTTCACGGCTGAAATTAAATAATAGAGTATATGTAAAAAATGAATCTCCAGAATTCTTTCGGAATGGGACAGTAAAAAAGCAATCTTTATATGTCTTGCTTAACCTTGAAGATATTATGCATCAGATAAAACCAGGAGATACCTATGAAATTCAGAATGCCTATATTGGACAACAAAAATTACCCTCACGAGTCGTAATATATAGACTCACATCAACTCAAACTCATAAACGTAGGAAACAACAAACTTATGTTGAAAAGAAAAAAGGAGTTACATACTCTGAAAAAAGTAAACGTTTAACAGAAATCAATGTTTATATTACCAATATCCCCTGGGAAGTTGTTCCGATGGAACATATTCATGATATCTACTCTCTACGTTGGCAAATAGAGATTGTATTTAAAACATGGAAATCTCTTTTTGGTATCAATCGTTGTCACAATGTTAAGCGGGAACGTCTAGAATGTCATCTTTATGGCCAATTAATCGCTATTTTTCTTTGTTCTTCAACTATGTTCAAAATGAGACAACTGTTACTACAGAAAAAACAAAAAGAATTAAGTGAATATAAAGCTATTTATATGATTCAAGATCATCTGTATTTGGCGTATGAAGCTCTACAAAAAGATACAAAAGAAATAACAAAGGTTTTTCTCCAGCTTTTTAATCTCTTGCAAAAAAACGGACGGAAATCTCATCGGTATGAGAAGAAGACCGTCTTTGATATTCTGGGCATTGTATATGAGTATAGTGGTTTGAGAAGACAAAAGAAAGTTGCATAATTTTTTAAAATGATGCCTATATAGGTTTATTTGGCATGCACATTTTTAAGAGTGTACCTCTACTTTAAGAATATTTTAGCCCTGATGAACGAAAGTTCATTTTGTTTCTGTTCTTAAGTTGATGGACATGTATGGTGAGGCCTATAATATAAATGGGGAGAGCACCAATATAATAAAGGGGGAAAACTTATATGTTTCCTATTAAAGACATCAAAAGAAGTATCCCTACAAATAAAGCAACTTGTGAATGGTGTAACGAAAAAATAAAAAAGGGCGAATGGGTAATAAACAGCTCTGAATTTGGTCTCTTTCATGAGCCATATTATAAAGAATATTTAGCTAATGAATTCCCACATGACCATGGAATATGGGGCGAAGATATAACAGAAAAAAACGTTTCGTATTTATAAAAAAGAGCACGACATTCCTTGAAAATTCAACTGAATTAATTAATAAAAATAAAAAAACCTTTATTGTGGGGTACAGCCGAGATACATGTAATTTTGAGTATTAAGCTTACTTTTATTTCCAAACAAAAACTATTGAACTTATAACTAGATTTTATTACGTCAATTTACAATAAAAATTCTGTCTTTGTCTATTATGGGTTAACCCTAATCATCCATTGGTTGATTACTGAAAATACTTAATTTGAATCGTATGATTAGGGTGTATGATAATAAGTTAAACAATGAAAGATTAGATGTACCAAGGATTTGTACAAAGAAATAATGGATAAAAAACTGATTCTAAATCTAATTGGAAATAAAAGTAAGTCTATGGCCTATTTTTACACGTATCTCGGCTGTACCCCAACCTCAGTTTTCGTGATTTGGTAGAAATGATGGAGGAACGAGGTTTGTCTATTGCTCACACCACCATTATGCGTTGGGTGCATCAATATGGACCTGAATTAGACGAAAGAGTACGACGTCATCTTAAGACGACAAATGATTCCTGGAGAGTCGATGAAACGTATGTGAAAGTAAAAGGTCAATGGATGTATTTATATCGCGCAGTAAATTCTGAAGGAAACACCATTGATTTTTATCTAAGTGAATCAAGAGATAAACAAGCAGCCAAGCGCTTTTTCAAGAAAGCCTTGGCTGCTTCTCATATTTGTAAACCTCGTGTTATAACAGTAGACAAGAACCCCGCCTATCCCGTAGCGATTCAAGAGTTAAAAGAAGAGAAACGTATGCCTGAAGGCATACAAATAAGGCAAGTTAAATATCTCAATAATATAGTGGAACAGGATCACCGTTTCATTAAGAAACGTGTACGTTCTATGTTAGGATTCAAGTCATATGAAACAGCCTTCTATATTGAGCGGCGTTGAAGCCATGCATATGATGAAAAAAAGACAACTTAACCTACAGGTGAAGTCTGCTCAAAATGAAGTTGGGTTCATACATAAGTTGTTTGGAATTGCATCATAATCTGTCATTGAATAGGCCATGTAGGTTCTATATCTCTATCAAATGGTTTTTGCACCAGAACCATAAATTGAGTAAATGGTACATATTCGAATATTAAAGAACGATTCATACATAAGTTATACATATGATAAATCCTTTATAGAGCGAAGATCAGATTCCAAAGTGATAAAGCATGTGTTTAAAGTGCTTTTATCACCTTCTTATTTGTATGATGGAGGATAGCGATGTGGCGGCACCCCAATAAACAATACAGATAAATATGGTAAAATGGTAATTAGATGGGAGTCCATATACATATTATTAAAATTAAAGTGGCTATCAAGTCGGAGGAAGGCACCTCAAGGTATCTTTTCTTTATTTTATCAGGACCTGCTCAATTAATGTGTAAAAACATAAAGTAAAATGAATCCGCTAAAATACATGAGTGACCCCTTGTTTTCCCCTCTAACCAAAAGGAGGAACTATTATGGGCTTTGGTGGTAGTTGTGGCGGCCACGGTTTTGCTGGAGGATTTGCTTTACTCGTTGTCCTCTTTATATTATTAATCATAGTTGGAGCTGCTTGCTTCTGCTAAAAAACTATGAGAAAAGACACTCATATATGATATTATCCCCTTAAGGTAGACAGTGTAAAAAGACCGTGAATAAACATGGATGTTACACTTTTACTTGGAGGGGATTTTATTATGGTTAAAAAAGGGGATAAATTTCAAACTTATTCAGATGAATTAAAGATACAAGTTGTAAAAAGTTATTTAAATGGTGAGGGCAGCCAAACAGCTATAGCTAAGAAATATAAGCTGAAAAGTAGAACACAGTTAATGAATTGGGTCCGAAGATATCAAGAAACAGGCGATATTTCAGACTTGCGGGGAAACAACGGCGGCAATAACGGCTTAAAAAATCTCTTGAAAGGTCGTCCTCGTACGAAATTCGATAGTGTGGAAGAAGAATTGGAATACTACAAGGCGCAGGTGGCTTATTTAAAAAAGCAGTATCCAAATCTATAGGAGGTGTTCTTGCTCAAACGGCTAAGTACGAGATTATTGAAGAACTATGTTCTCGATACAAAGTAACCTGGCTGGTCGTCATTGCGCAGTTAAATCGATCTAGCTACTATAAGTGGCGCTCAACATGTACGCAAAGACAATTACGCCTTTCAAAGGATCATACATTGCGTGAACAGATTCAAGCCATTCACATAAAACACAAGGAATACGGTTATCCTCGCATGAAAATTGCCTTACTGGAGGCTGGATTTTTAGTGAACCACAAAAAAGTATGTAGACTTATGCGAGAACTTCAAATTCAATCAATCATCCGTAAAAAGCGACGCTTTTTTAACGGGAAATCCTCAAAGGTTTTTCCGAATGTAGTAGAACAACAATTCCGAAACCGCAAACCAAATGAGGTACTTGTCACAGATATCACTTATTTGCCATTCAAAGATAAATTTCTCTATTTCTCGGTCGTTCAAGACATTTATAACAATGAAATCGTTGCTTGGAAACTCTCACATCGTAATGATTTACAACTTGTTCTAAAAACGTTAGATTTAGCAGCACAAAAAAGAGATGTGTATGGAACCATCATCCACTCAGATCAAGGATTCCAATATACATCTCATGCTTATTACCGTATGCTTCAACAGCTAGGCGCCATCGGCAGCCACTCCCGCAAAGGAAACTGCCATGACAATGCTTGCATTGAATCATTCTTCTCTCATTTTAAATCTGAAATGTTTTATCTTAATTATTATCAAACAAAGGAAGAACTAATTCAAGCTATTGAAACATACATCTATCATTACAACTACAAACGATTCCAAAAAAGGCTTAACCATCGAGCTCCGATTGAATATCGAATCTCGATGGCCGCATAGTCTTTTTTTACAGCTGTCTACTTGACGGGGGTAAGACCATATAAGAGTGTCTTTTCTTTATTAATTATTGGCGTTCTAAACTCGCCTCTCTATTTACACAGTGATAACATTGCCCTTCATCCAAAGCGATACCCATATATTCCCAAGGAATTCCTTCCCCACACCACTCGTTAGGACATTCCTCCATATATACTTCGTTTTGCAACATTTCTAAGGCAATTGCTCTAATTTGATTATCAGATAAAGTTGAAAAACCTTTAGAAATTGCCTGCTTAGCAGATCCAATTGCAGCTAGTTCAACAAAAATCCCATCTCTTATCAAACTCTCTAAATAACCAATAAGACCATGACTATGAGCATTTTCATTCCTATAATCCGAACTATCACTCTTTAAACGTTCAATTAATTCATATAAACTACTATCACTAACTCTTGCCATCTAAATTTCTCCCTTTGTTTATATCCTCTATTTTGATGCATTTCATGTTAAATCCCTCTAATAACCTCTCTACATAAAATAATTTGAATCATCAATAGAAGAAGTATCTTATCTCTTTTATATACCATTTTTAATAGAAAAACCCTTGTTTTTTCACAAGGATTAACAGGATAAGAAAATAAGATATACATAATTTCACGTACTATATCTGTTGTGTAAAACCAAATCCTGCAATAGGGCATATTCTAACCATCCGTCCCCTTATCCTCTAACTAAGTAAGTAATAATTTCCTTATGTATTCCTCTATCTTAGTGAATAATTACCCCCAGTCTTATACAATCTCATATTTTTCATCTTTTCTTCATAATTAGCCTTGACTGAAGGTTTTGACGGTTTTTATCATGTGGGAACGGTTAAGGAATACGGCTGGAAGACAGATTTATCCCCTACTTTGAAAGATCATAAAAAATAATCAATCAAAATAGGAAGGATAAGCGTCTTTGTTTTTGCCATGCGGTCACTTGTAAGGTATCCGTATGTATAGACCCTATTCACTTAACAGTTTTCACCGTACACGACCTCTTTCTAAGACTTGTCCACTACACAAAGCCACCCCTGTGCGACAAGTTGATCGTGCTCCCTAGCACCTTAATGCTAATGGCTACCACCCGAACCTTTTTAGGTAGTTCTCACCTACCCTCACCAGACGAATAGGAATCCAGTGAGGGGTGCTGTTTTTGTAGGCGTATACTCTGTACCCCCTGCACGACCAACAGCAAGCCACGCCGTAACACGTTCCCGCTAAATGTATGGCAGCACGTAATTACAGCTTATCAGTTTTTTAAACGTGGTTTCAGGCAATTCCACGTTGAATAGAAAACAAAAAAAGGCATCTCCAATTCCTAAATGGCCTGTACATTTACAGGACTTCTAGGTTTAGAGATGCCCTATATATCTTTTGGACTACAAAAAAATCAATTCTAGTAATTACTAGTTGAATTTTAGCCAAATCATAGATAAAATGGGTATATCAAAATAAGCCTCGGTGAAAAGGCATTTGTTTAAGATAGTGGTGGTACACTACTTAAACCGAAGTCCTGTATGGGTAGTACAGGTTATATCTAGCCAAGTGGTGGTACACTAGCTAGTGGATAGTCATTCCCGCTAAAGGTTGGTAGCCGATAGCATATGGGAGTGGCTTTTTTATTTTCTGTTCATATTCAATTGTTCTATCGATCTTCATTTATTTAAAATATCAAATTATATTTTGTTTTGTAGAATGATACTTGTTGTTTATTACGTTACAACAAGCTTTTTTGTTTGTAAATACAGAAATGACAACTTGAAACTACGCATAAGTAGAAAAGTAGAACTACGAAAAAGTGTAAAAGTATACTTTTCTACCTGACTTTCAAATTTGGTATACTTTTTCTAACTTACGCATAAGTAGAAATGTATACTTTGAACTCCAAATTTTAAATTCATTCCTCCTTAGAAATTGCAATTAACTCTTAATTACCGGTATATAGAGAAAAATCTCATAACCTACGCATAAGTAGAAATGTATACTTTTCTACCTGAAAAATTCCCCATTCTATAAAATACGCATAAGTAGAAAAGTAGAAAAGTATACTAAAAAATCTTACGATTTAGTATACTTTTCTACTCTTTCGATAAATCCGTTTAAAAAATATAAACTTTTCTACGGTATACTGTTGCGAATATTGTATGTAGATGTTACATTTTACTCAAAGGTATACTTATTCGGAGTTTTATGGAGGAATGTCGAAAATGACTAGACAAGCAACTACATACGTAATCGGTAACTTTAAAGGTGGAGTTGGAAAAACAAAAACAGCTACAATGTTGGCTTATGAAGCTGCTACAGTATTTAATGAAAAATGTCTTTTAGTGGATATGGATCCTCAGGGTAACGCTACAAGAGTCCTTGCTAAAACAGGTGACATTGAACAAATAGACAAGTCTATTACGGATGCATTTCTAAATCAAAATTTAGAGAATGAGATTATCCCAGTTATCGAGAATTTGGATATCGTTCCATCTAATACTTCATTTAGAAAACTATCAAAAATCCTCTTTGATATGTTCCCAGAGGATGAACTTGCACAAATTACATATTTAAAGAAATTACTAGAACCATTAAAAGATAAATATGATCGTATTTATATTGATGTACCACCAACAATCAGTGACTACTCAGATAACGCTATGATAGCAGCTGATTATTGTATCATCGTTCTACAAACACAAGAGTTATCTTTAGAAGGTGCTCAAACATATATCGCTTATATGCAGTTCTTAGCAGAAACATATGATGCAGACCTACAAGTTTTAGGTATTATTCCAATGATGTTACATCAAGGAAAACGAGTGGATAATAAAGTATTACAACAAGCTCAGGAAATGTATGGCGGAAACGTTCTAGATACAATCGTGAGATATCAAGAGCGCCTAAAAGTGTACGATATTGAAGGAATTCATAAAAATGTTAACGTTAGCGGCAATATTGATATGTGGGATGAAAAAGCTCATCAACTATTCATCGATGTTCTTAGCGAACTTAATGAACATGAAAATTATTTTGCTACTATTAATGCTTAAGGAGGAGGTTCATAATGTCTAAAGCACCATTTCAGCCTATAGTCACAAAACCTGGAAACACTTTAAATGACAAAGGTGTACAGATAAAAGGAACTAACGATTTCGGCCGTAATAATGAGCCTGTTAAGAAAAAGGTTATGACTCCTATCATTAATAAAGGAAAAATACCTGTTCCTGAGAAACCAGATCAGCGTTTAGTTCCATCAAAAACTGCTAAAATTTCACCAGCTGTTTTATTAAAGCTAAATACTCTTAAACCATTTATAAAAGAACAAGAGAGCATGGATAAAGCATCGATTAACAGCATTATTGATATGCTTCTTGAAAGCTATGTAAATACTAAGCTAACAACGCGACAATCTGAAGGTTATAAAGGGATGTACAAGCACCTTTATGAAATGTTGGATAAAAAATAAAAAACAGATACAATTTTTTTCTTATCTACATAATGTTTCTTAGTATTTTCCATCCTACTATTATTGGAGATGAATTTCATGGGAGCAATTTCAAGAAATGGTGATAGTTTAATCGATTTCGATTTGTTTACAGAAAAATATGGTTGTCTAAAAGTTGATTTTAAACAGAATGAAGGCGAAAGGTATTATTTATAAGCTTTTCGTAATGATCTACCTCAATGGGATTTCAATAAAGGTGAATTAGTTCTTATCACACATGATGAAGATAAAGTCAAAGAGATATCCTCAAAAATCTTGACTATATATGTAGGAGATTTCTTCTGTAAAGAATGTTTTAGAAAAAAAGATATTGAAAAGTTATCCGATGACGATAATACAGAGTATTGGTGCCATTTTTTTGGGGACAAAACCCCGCATCATACCAAGAAATTACTACAAGATGAAATTTTATATTCAATAGATGAATTAGATTGGTCCATGGTAAAAAGTATAACTAATGATAAATCTTTTGTTTTCTTTGGAATATGTTCGAATTATTGTATTACTAGTGAGGAATACAATAATAATGATTCGATTCAGGAAAAGAAAAAAATGATGAACGATATATGGGAAGAGCTAATTGCTGAAGAAGTAATAAATGGACCTGAGGCTTTATTAGAAGATATAATATGTGATTTTATAGAAATCATTGAAGAGGGCATGACTTTTATAGACAGGCAACACAAAGTCGAAAATGGAATCCTTGACATTATCGCAAAAGATAAAAATGGTACTAAATGTATTATTGAATTAAAAGTTGTTGCAGATGATAAAAGTCTAGTATGGCAATCGGCTTATTATCCATCTTGCTTTAATGAGGATGTTCGTATGATTACCATTGCCCCAAACTATTCAAACAGAATATATAATGCTCTTAAAAATATTCGTAACGTTGAAATGAAAGTTTTTGGCAAAGATGAAAATGGAAAATTTGAAATTAAAGACTTTAAAGTTGAAGATCCTATTTTAGAAATAAAAGAGGAAACGCAAGGTGTTGTGTAAATAGTTAAGCCCCGCATATGCAGGGCTTTCTTTACATTTTTAACCAAATATGTTATTTAACTGTGGTATACTCTTGGTAACAATATTCCGTAGGAGGATGATTATCATTAACATACTTTTAGGTATTATTGGAGCAATTGTTTTACTCGTTTTTATTGTTCAACCAGGTGTTCCAGATAAACGTGTTCCTCTAAAAAATAAACTCGCATTGATCCATCCTTTGATCGTTATATCTGGTCTAATTTCCTTGTATATGTAGTTGTAATAAATCCTCAATAAGCAACATTAAGATAGGTAGAAAAGTATACATTTCTACTTTTCTACCCATTCGTAGTTTTCGTACTTTCAATCACCAGAACTTCCACCAAGGCTTTTTCTTCTCTTTTGCAGCTGCAACCTCTGCACGAAATTCCTGCATTAATTTCTTTGTCTCCTGGATCTCACGCAATGTTTTCATAAGATTCTCGTCCCGTGCTTCCAATCGTTTTTCGACTCGTTCATTATGCCGTTCTATACTTCCCTCAATTCGTTTGCTTCTTTGCTCTGCCTGTTCACTTAATCGTTTTTCCATCGCTAATATACTTTGATTCATTTCTTGCGCCATAACGCTATATTGTTGCTGTAGTTGTTGTTGAATGTGAAATGAGATTAAATCAGTTTCTTGAGATTCCTCTGTCTCCGCATTTGTATCTACGATTTCTAATCGCTGCGCAATCATCTTTGCAACCTTTTCAAGCGTCATGCCGTCATGCTTGCTAAGTTCAATTAATTTCTCAATCACCATAATGTCGCTTTCTGTGTATTCCCGTCTGCCACGCTTATCCTTCTTTACTGTGAATCCCTCTCGTTGTAACACTTCCATGTACTTTCTGAGCGTACTATCACTTATTCCTAGTCGTTTGTATACTTCACTAGCAGAATAAACAATTTCGTCCGTCATAGCGTCACAACACCTCCTAGTGACAGTATTCCATGATGCCTTCTAAATTCCTGCGAAAGATCTTCAAATCATGAACAAATCTCTCACTATGATATAATTATAGTAGAAAGAAAATTAAGATAAATAATTAAAAAAATAGAGAAAAGGGGAAAAATAATGGCAGTAACAGGGGAATGTGCTTTATGTAAAAGAGAGTCTGAACTTAAACTTAGTCATATTATTCCTAAGTTTGTGTTTCGTGCATTAAAAAGAGATTCGTTTACAGGAAAATTAAGATTATCTTCAGAACCAAACAAAGCTATACAGGATGGAGAAAAGATGCATCTTTTGTGTGGAGAATGTGAACAAATCTTCAGTGATTCGGAAAGAAGGTTTTCTAATGATATATACATACCATTTAAAAACGATGGGTTTAGTAATACGATAAAGTATGATGGGGATTGGTTATGTAGGTTTATTACCTCAGTAAATTGGCGTATCCTATATTTAGAGATTAAATGGTTTGAAGAAGATACTAGTCGTATTGGCAAAGCGAAATTGTCTCTACTAAAGAAAACTGAAAAGATAATGCGAGATTATTTATTAAAAAAGCGTATGAATTTAGATTATATAGAAAATCATATATTCTTTTTTGATACTGTTGAAGAGGCGGTTGGTGTTAAAAATCCCCACGCGACTATGCAAGGTAGTGTTTTTGGGTATAGCGTAGGTAAAGATGATGGTTATTATGTGTTTACTAACTTGGCAGGTATTTGGATTGTGACTATTTTACAAAAACACTCAAAAGAAAAATGGCGTAATACATTTGTGAAAAATGAACCAGGTAGATTGAAATCACCTCAAAATATTGAAAGTCCAGTTAATTCAGAGATTAAACATATAGAAGGATTAAGAAATCAATTTAAAGAAGGTTTATCAGAGAAACAACAGAAACAGATAGAAGATAAGATTTTAAAAGATATCGAAGGTTTTATGAAAAGTGGACGTTATAAACGAATTATGATGGATTTAAATATAAAATAGGCCCTGTTTATACAGGGCTTTTTTTATTCTATATCGCATATAAAATTCATAACATAGTTATTACCTGCTATCCTTGTAACTCTTCCCAGCTTCGACCGTACATTTGGTGTGCTGTTTAGTCAGGGAAGATTTGCATATTAAATCGCTTTAGCTATTTCAACAAGTAATCGCATAAACAGAGGAATCATTTGTACCACTATGTAACCTATACCTGCCCTTGATATCAAACTGAATCCCCGTTCCTGGCTACCAACCATAATGAATAAACCACCGCATAGCGCTACAACGGATGCAATTGGATATGACACTGCTTTAATCAAGAAAATGACTGGTTCGAATGCATTTACAATTCTAGTGTACAGTTGACCATCGATGTAATTCTTAAACTTCCCATCTGTCGATTGAGCATCTTTAAATACCTCGGCAACATCAGTCACAGGCTCCGCAGCAAACGCATGAGGAATATCTATAATATTGCTGAATATAATAGCACTACCGATCACAAGACCAATGCGCACTGCGACAGGTGCGTATTTTTTTGCTTTCTTTTTGAACAAACTCCATTTTTTCTTTGCTCCGTAATTTCCACTCATAAAGTCCTGTATACTCATTGTCTCAGTTGCCATGTGGACCACTCCTTATTTTTAATGGAAATCAGTAACCGTGAATATGTTGCAATCTAATCCTTCGCAAAGCTTCTGGAGTTGCTTTCTTCTATATTCTGTTGTGGTGTACCAAATAAATTTAGGTGACTTCTCAAATACATTGCATTCAATCAATTTGCGATACTTCTGCATCTTGATACGGTTCGCGCTCATCTTTTGCCCATGATCTACCTCTACGATGTGGTAACGGCCATTATCCGCGAAAAGTGCATCTGCGATTATAGAAACGATACTTTTCACGTTCATCTTCACTTCCTGCTTCCACATTTTCGGGCATCCATAAGCGATGTAAATATCATTTCGCATGATGTAGTGACGAAATTGATTCGAACGCTTGAGTATCTTCTTACTTCCAATTCGTTCGCGCCCTTCCTTGTTGAGATAATACACCTTCTCCCCGTCCCTAAAGCTAGAAACATATTCTTCAAGAGTCTTCATTACACGAGAAGCATTCCTGTCACCGCCAAGATCATGAAGTACCTGGATTTGCTTTCTGCTAAGAAAGCCGAGTTTCTTCAAGCTCAAGAGTATACTTTCTGTTCTCGCTTCCTTCATGGCTAGTTTTTGCATCTTCATGCTCCTTTCTCGCTCTTATATTGACGTGTGGCTTTATGATGTTATCTATTTGCTTATTATCGATATAAATCGTTTGTAAGACCTCTTTCTCGTTCGTTTGATATATAGCCCTCCCCTTTACATTGGGAAGACACTCTGCGCCGCCCTCATCCAATACAGCACGGCTCCCAGCTTCCGTTTGTAATCTGAAACAAACACGCGCGCCTATGTTTTGCCGGAGCTGTGAAGGTAAGGCTTCATTCGTTGGATATTGAGTCGCATATACCAAGCGAAATCCCGCTGCCCTGCCACGACGACCTATATCAACAATGATGTCCTTGCACTCCTGGTATGGCGCTATATCGGCAGCTTCATCTACAATGACAAAGTACCTCGTGGGATCCCCAGCTTCTTTTATATCTTCGAATCCTTTTTCTAATAAGTATTCGTTTCTTTCATTCAGTTTCGTTTGCAATTCCCTTAGAGTCTCAAGGGCTTCGTTGGGGTTTTTCGCAATTGATTCGACTTGGTTAAGGAATCTGTATCGGTTGAAAGATAGACCACCCTTCAAATCAATAAGGAATAGCTTTGTATTCTCTGATTGATTATGAACAAGGGATGTAATAATGAGTTTAAGCACATTCGATTTACCCATGTCCGTCATACCGGCCGAGATCATGTGTGATAGCTGATCAAAGTCGTGTTTTACCAATCCATCCCTCGTATAACCAATAGGGACTTCCCATCCTCTACATTGCTTCATCATGTATTCTTCAAACTTCACAAAATCAGGAATTCCTTTCTCGTAAACCCGTATTTTTAACAACCCATCGTAAGACAGCTCAATTTCCTTTCTAATGAATTTTTTCTTGTTTATGATGTTTTGTATTTGTTTTAAAATATCTTTTCGCAGACGAAGAGATTTAAAGTCTGTTAGCTTGAAATCGTAAACTTTGCTCTTGTGATTTAATCCATCCTCTAAATGCTGTATCTTTTGTTCGAAATCGAAGAAGCTAAGACCAAGAGGGATCCTGTATGCATATTCAGTTCCCCACTCATTTCTCGTCTTGCAAAGCAGCTGTATTGTCCTGGTCTCTTTCCCTTCCTTCACTTTCAAACCGCAATTAGAACAAATACGCTGGATTTTAGAGGCGTCATTTGTTGCTCCTTTTTGATGCATTTTTGAGAAAAGAATTGCACCACCGACTGCAGCCGAACTGACTAACTCAAATATCAAAGTTTCCACCACCTCTCATCTTGTATTCTGAAAGAATAGTCCCTGGAGATTAGAAGAGTTGAAAATGCTTATGAATCATTGAAAATAGTAATCTCGTAATGTCTGAAGTTCCGTTCTGTGAAAGAATTCTATTCGGAATAGGTGAAACGAAGTTTTAAAAGGCTATCAGATTGGATCTGTGAATCGTAATTTGTTTGGTATGGTAAAAGGTATTCTATACAGCTCGCTCAATATTCACCATTTTTAGGGGTTTATTTTTAGTGAAAATAGGACATTAATAGGGACAACAGATTTCTTAAGGAGTGAAAGACGTGTGGGGTCTTGGTAAAAAACGCACAAAATTAGGTAAGTTTTTAGATAAACATGGCATTGAACAAGAGTGGTTAATAAGAAAATCTGGTCTTGGAAGAAATACTGTAGGCGATTTAGCTAACAATCCAGATAGATCACCTACAAGAAAGACAATGCAAAAAATATTGAAGGTACTTCGAGAGTTCGACCCGCGGATTAAAGCAGATGACTTTTGGGATATGTAATCAGAATTATTAAAAGGTGGTCCATGGCGAAGGGGTACTGATCATTTTTTACTACAATTAAATTGAAAGATAATTCTAATAAGGGGTGATTAAAATGATTGGAAAGGATTTTTCTGCTCAATTAAGAGAATGGGGATACGATGCAAGTTCAGAAGTTAGTGAACTTACAAATGAAGTGGTCTACATAATCGAAGGGGAAGTTATCAGCTCTAATGATATTTACAAAAGTAAATATGCAAGTTTGCTGAGAAGATATACTATGTTTCAGGAGACACAATCTCCAAATTCATAACGATTATTGAATATAGCTTCGTAAAAACGGGGCTATTTTTTTATGCAAAAACCATCCCGAAGGATGGCAAGGTCTATTTAATAATAATTGCTTGCTGTATTTTCACCTCTGAAAAAGTAGTTACTCCATGAATCAGAGAAATAAACATAATAAGTACCTCTCCTCATATTGGTAAATGTTACAGTTCCATCTGTGCCAATAACCTTGGGAGAAGTGTAATTTCCAGTACTAGTATTATATAGTTTTACAGAAAGTGCAGTTCCACATTGATATACTGGCATCGAAGTTGCTTGATAGGGGTCGCGCCCCATCGCTATCAACCTAAGAAAACAGGTCACCCCCCATAACGAAAATTTTACCTTTTTACAGTTATTAATGTGTAAATAATTTGTATGGTCTATACCTCAAGCATATAAAAGAGAGGAGGTAATATTTTATGGATAACAGCTTAGCTAAAAGAAATCCTGAACTAGCCAAACAATGGCATGAAACCAAAAATGGGAAATTAAATCCTTTTGATATTACATTTGGTTCCGGTAAAAAAGTATGGTGGAAATGTGAGAAAGGGCAAGAATGGGAAGCGTCTCCAGTGCATCGACATAAAGGAACAGGATGTCCTTATTGTTCGAATAAAAAAGTTTGTATAGATAATTGTCTTGCTACATTAAATCCAAAGGTAGCTAAAGAATGGCATCCCATTAAAAATGGAACAATGACTCCATATGATGTAGTTGTAGGAAGTTATAAAAAAGTATGGTGGATGTGTGAGGAAGGACACGAATGGGAAACTAAAGTAAGTTATCGTACAAAACACGGTTCTGGCTGTCTTTATTGTTGTGGACAAAAGACTCTCTTTGAGAAGTCTATTGTAGTTACACATCCTGATTTATTAAAAGAATGGCATCTATCAAAGAATACTTCTGTTGACCCTTCAACAATTTCTTTTGGTTCAGAAAGAAAGGTTTGGTGGAAATGTAAGAAAGGGCATGAATGGGAAATTTCAGTATACAGTCGAACAAGAAAAAAAACGGGCTGTCCCTATTGTTCAGGACGTAATGCTACTATCGATAATTGTTTAGCTAAAGTATATCCGGAGATATCAAAAGAATGGCATCCCATTAAAAATGGATTACTAACTCCAAATGATGTCACTTCAAAATCGGGGAGAAAAGTATGGTGGATGTGTGAAAAAGGGCATGAATGGAAAACAACAGCTTATCAAAGAGTTGTAGGAACAAATTGTCCTTTTTGCAAGCCTAGAACTTCTTTTCCAGAACAAACAATTTTTTATTTCATAAACCACAGATTTAAAAATACATTAAGTCAACACCTTACAGAAGATGGCGTAGAATTTGATATCTTTAATAGTGATCTATCGTTTGTAATTGAATACGATGGATACTATTGGCATAGGAAGCGCTATGAACAAGATGTAAAGAAAAGTAATTATGTTGCTCAAAAAGGGTTTTTGCTAATACGAGTTAGGGAAGAAGGCTTACAAGGAATAAGCAATAATTCCACAATAAATATTTCCATTGGAAATCCTCCAAGTTTTAATGAATTAAACAGTGTAATTTCCGAAATATTCAAACTTATATTCCAGCATAATAACCTCTGTTGTGAAAAAGTGAATATTGATACTGAAAATAAAAAATATGAGATCACTAAATTAGTTAAGAAAAAAAAGATTGAAAGCTCTATAGCATTTCATTATCCTCAGCTAGTCAAAGAATGGCATCCTACCAAAAATAATGAGTTAAAACCAGAACATTTTAAAAAAGGGGCTCACTTAAAGGTATGGTGGAAATGTGAAAAAGGGCATGAATGGGAAAGTGCTATGTATTCCAGAACATCTGGAGTAGGCTGTCCTTATTGTGCTAATAGAAAAGTATGTATTGATAATTGTTTAGCTACATTAAATCCAGAAATAGCTAAACAATGGCATCCTACTAAAAATGGAACATTGACTCCTTATGATGTAGTTGTAGGAAGTTATACAAAAGTATGGTGGATGTGTGAGAAAGGACACGAATGGGAAACTAAAGGGTTCTGGTGCAAAAATAGAATAAAAGATAATAAAGCGCATAGATTCCTAACGGAATCGTATCTTATGCTGCAAGTCCAAACAATTGATGGATGAATTCTTTCTGGTTTTGGACAGACTGGTCCCGTAAATTAACCTGTTCTTTTTTAATCATATGCATGGCTTCTACTCCAGAAAGAATGGATGTAGCTGTGTCAAAACATTTGAACCCTAGCATAGAACGAATTCGCTTCTTTATAAAGCGATGATCTTGCTCTACTATGTTATTCAAGTACTTTTGTTGTCTAAGTCGCATACCACCAGGTATGCTTTTTTCTTTTTTCAACTGTTCAATCGCTATAGGGTAAGCTGGATTTTTATCGACTGTTATAACACGAGGTTTTGAAACATGAAAAGACTGCAAGGCCTTCTTGAAAAAGCGCTTTGCAGCCTTCTGGTCTCTTGTTTTGTTCAGGTAAAAATCGATTGTATTTCCTTTCGAATCAACAGCACGATACAGGTACATCCATTGACCTTTTACTTTGATATATGTTTCATCGACTCTCCAGGAGTCACTTGTTTGTTTAAGGTGACGTCGGATTCGTTTGTCCAATTCAGGACCGTACTGATGAACCCAACGCATAATCGTTGTATGAGAAATGGATAAGCCCCGTTCCTTCATCATTTCCACTAAATCACGAAAACTGAGGTTGTACCGTAGGTACCATCTTACCGTTAACAAAATAATATCAGGCTGATAATGCTTCCATTTGAATACATTTTCCTTTTCCATACCAATCACACACCTTCTTTAGATTAGTAGTATCAGTATGTCCAAGATTTGTAGATTTATTGCAATTGTCCTGAAGTTTTTGCACCAGAACCACATCTAGTATATCCATTAGCACATACCAAACACTCCCAATTAATAAGCATTTGAGACCCGCACGTAGCAACCAATCTGGAAGGTAAAGACCTTTCTTTTTTAGTAACTTAATTCCTAAAACTGAAGCTCCGGTCACACCGTAAACAATCCCTAGCTCTCCAATAATCGTCATGTTAATCCCATCCTTTGGGTTTAATAGATAAATTCCCTTTACGATCCCTGTAAAGTTGATATTCATCTAATAGCTCATTCCAGGACAAAGCATGTTCATCCCCATACAGATCCTCTTCAATGTCTTGACTTAAATAATAGTACGCTCGATATTGTCGATCTAGATACACTTCATGTCTTAACATGTGGTCTCGTATAGCACAAAGATTTCCCTCTTTCTTTGTTTCTTTGTACATTTGTCTAAGCATTTTTGAAGAATATAGATAAGGTGTACTATACAGCATTTGATATTGAATCATATTTTCTCACCATCCATATAAAATTCTAGGTGCATTAAATACATATGATGATGATTCACTTTTTCGAATTTGTACCTCAAAAAAGTACAAAAATACGCCATTCCCATTTTAGAATGACGTTCGACAATAACCTAAAATTCTCTGAAACTGTACAATACCACACGATAAAAAGGCTCAAAAATATGAAAATCCAAATTAAAGAATTATGAGCTTCATAAAATAGTACACAATTATAAGTAATACTCCAATTCCCGCATTAATATAAATCCAATTTACAAATAATTTTTTTCTTAAAATATTAACCGAGTCTCGATTAAATGAAGTGGCATTATTAACTTCTAGAAAATATTTATTTAGATTTTGATAAAGGGTATAACTAAGCCCAGCTAAAAACACAATTGAAAATAGTATAGATAGTGCTTTTAATACTATTACGTCAATATGAACAAACATTCATATCCCTCCTTGTAGCTTTTCTATACTGTTACTGTTTCGATATTCCTCACGAATAAATCTGTTAAAAACTTTTCTAATGTGTCAGCCATACTATCCATGAAGAGACCAACATCTTTTTCTGTCGATAATGGGGCAGGGAGGATTTTTAAATCTTCCATCGACAAATAATAAATAAAACCATATTTAAAATCTACATCCAATTGTATAAATTCTCCTACATCCCATCTTTTAACCACATTTGTTTGAATTGCTTTATTACCTATTAAGGATTTTTCTCGTTTAACTTCAACGTGTAACTTATTTGATGCAATTATACTTTTTACTAGATCCGCTTTTTCTTTATTTTCTAAAGTTACAAATGTCATCACTCGATACGGTTTTAAAAAATGTAATAATGACTTACTTCTTACGACAGCAAACATGAGCGAGCCAGTGGTACATTTTAATTCATAGGTAAATTCCTCTACACTTTCGAATAATATACTTATTTCCAATAAAAATAAGATACCTCTGTACACCCAATACGGAAAAAATTTTTAGTACATTTATAAATAGCATCGCTCCACCTGCTTAACCTGAACCAACATTTAATTTCTAGAAATACTGCACTGTTTAGTTAATTTGTATCACGTACAATTTTATATTTTGTTATAAAAAGAATGGATAAGATAGTTATGAGTAGGCCACAACATAGTAGAATGTTAGATATAGAAGTGCCAAATGTTAAGCATATAGATACAAAAGCATAAGATAGCGGAACTAAACCGTTCGAAGAGGCATTTACGAAACTCATAACTCTCCTAGCTTATCTGTTTCACTGTTTTCTTGAATAATAGACACCAGTGGTACATTAATCATAGAAGACATGAAACCCATCATCACAAGTAAAAGGATTCCTTGCCATAAAACATACATTTGACCAAGGAGAGAAAGAAAAATACCAAGAAAAGAAATAAGTATTAGAATAGAAAGACCTCTATTTTTCCTAATATTTAAAAGCCCAATCAATAAAGCGCCTCCTAGCATTCCTCCTTGATAAGAGCTTTGTAAAAAACTTACCTCAACTGCCTTTCCATGTAATACCTCGCTCGCTAATAATGGAATTCCCATAAGTAAAGGGCCAAAGAAGAGGACGTTTATTGTCATTAAAATAAAAAGTATAGATTTTAAAAAAGGCATGTTCCATACATATTGAAAACCTTCTAATAGCTCTTGTCTGGTAGATGCTTGCTTAGAAGACGGTGAAGAATTTTTTTCTTTAATACATAAAGTGAAAGCGGATGTAATTAATAAAAGCAAGCAACGAAGAGAAATAAAACCGAGAAAGAACTAACTGTAATAATCCAGCCGCCTATCATTGGTCCGGCAAACATTGCAACTTGATTGGAAGTTTGAATAAAGGAATTAGATCGAGTTAACATCTCTTTTGGGACTAGAAGAGGAAGAAGAGACTGATTCGCTGGTGAAAAGAAAGCATCCAGAATTCCAAATAGTAGTGCAAAAAACAGTAACGACCATAAATTTAATAGATGCAAATGTAATAAAGTAATCATTACAAAAACCAGTAAAAAACGCGTGAAGCTAGAAACCAACATAATTTTTGAACGTTTAAAGCGATCTGCCCATACACCTCCAACAGTCATTAGGAGGACTCGCGGGATTAGAGTTACCATCATGACAATCCCAAGTGCTGATTCCTGACCTAAAGATCGAATAACATACCATTGCTCTGCAAATAGGTAGGTTGAAAGAGCAAGAAAAGAAGAGGTACTAGATAACCAAAGAAATAAGAATGCACGATTTTTAAATAATGACATGCTTGTATACTTAGGTTGAACTTGTTGTGATATAAACGGCTCACTCAAAGAATATTCCTCCCCACAAATAATGAATTATAAATCTTCGTTAAAGAGCAGTTGATCAATTTCAAAACCTGTGATTGTAACATAAAAGTTTTTATTAGCATCAGTTTCTGTGGAAGCTGCTAAAGTTTCTTTAACAAGGTTTCTATACTGATTTAAAAACTTTATAAATTGTTCTTCTGTTAATGAGAATTCTGTTTGCATCGAGATACTTGGCCAATCTTCAACATGGGAAGATGTTAAATCGAATGAGGTATCTGGAGCAGTTAATACTCTTGTTTGTGCACGATGTAATACTTCTAAATAGGATTGTCTTGTTGCCTGTTGCGATTCAATGTAGTGAAGTAAGTGATTTGCAGGAATAAAGCCACGCGAAACAGCCTGATAGTACTTTAAAATATTCCCTCCCTGTTCTTCTTTTTTTACTAATTGAATGATGTTGTGTTTTTCTAGTTCGCGGAGGTGATAGAGTATTTTTGCGCGAGAAAGATTTAAAAGCTGAGCAAGTTGATGACCTGTATATGGCTTTTCGACTAAGTATATAAGCATTTTTGTACGTAATGGATCGCTTATTACTTTTAATTGTTCATATGTTTCGATAATGGAAATGGCTTTTTGTTTCATTATGCATCATCCTTTTTTTAACCAGTTAAATTTATTTAACTCAATTGTATTACAATTTTAAATAAAAAGAAAGTTAATTTAGAAATTTCTGAATTAAAACAAAGACAGTAGGATTCCATGTAGGGGGCCTACCACACACATCCATCAACTTAAGAAAACAGGTCACCCCCCATAACGAAAAAATGAGCTCTTTTATTACAAATTAGGACAAAATCTGGTTCTGGGGGAGTTATATTTTCTTAGCTTGATAGCCATGGGGTACCGCCAGCATTTTGGAAAAAAGCCACGTTAACCTAAAAATAAAATAAGCCATCCATTTGGACAGCTCATTTACATAATTTTCGTTAGCGGAAGTTAAATTTATGAATGTTTATTAATAATATTTCCTATACTTTTTAATCCAAAAGGTAATTTATATCAAAAAAACGATTCCTTTACAAACAGTAGGAATCGTTTTTTAAAATCAGGTTTATTAAGCAATCGAATCCGTTTGTGGAATTTTCCACCTACTTTTTTGTTTCACTCTTTTTGCTCCTTGTGGAAAAAGAAGAGAAATAAGGTACAAGAAGGCTGCTGTTGCAACTGCTGACCAACTAATGGATATCCAATCAATTCCATCATGTTTGATCATACTAACAATTACAATCCCCATAAGAATACCTAAACCGGTTAAAAGGTATGATTTCCAATTTAAATCTGTCGATCCTTTACTATCTTGAATTATTTTTTCTTTCAACTCTCCATCACTCCTTAATAATTCATCGATTGTGATGCCGAATAAATCACTTAAATCGATAATCACTCCAATACTGGGATAGTTTTTACCTGTTTCCCACTTTGAAACTGATTGACGGCTAACATGTATTTTTGTAGCAAGGTACTCCTGTGACCAACCTTTCTTTTCTCTTTCTTTTTTTAATTTATCTCCAAAAAACATATTGTTTATCGCCCTTTCTTATTCCAGTATTATTGAAGTGGATGGCTAAAGTAAAGATAGTTATAGGCACATAAAGGTGCAACAAAAGGTTGCACCTTTATGTGCCGCCAAATGGCTCGTTTGTTTAATTGTATTATCCATCTATAACAAATTTTACCATAAAAAGAACCGTTTTTTATTTGCTTCTCAACTCTTATTTTGTATATCTTATTCATAGAGAGTTAACATAACGTCTCATTATCGGTATTGAAAAAGGATCTTCGATTGAAGATCCTTTTTTTGTGCTGATTATTGAAGGATCGAGTCCTATAGTTGAAGAAGAATACTCATTATTCATTTATATCGTAAACTAATTTATCGAATAATTTTCCATCAGTATAAAGCAATATTGCCCATTCTCCTGACTTTGGAATGTTCACGCTTGAAGGTGCGTGTGCATCTGCTCCATTATTCTCTCCTTCAAGACCTATCGTCCAACCTGTTGTTATGATTTGATGGACAGTTCCCGTTTCTCTGTGAAAACCAACGACTGTTAGTTCAGTTTCCTTGGGATTTTCAACACCCCAAAGGTGCCACATCCACTTTTGGTTAATGTTTATACTTGGCATATCAGCACCAATAACACCTGATTTATTTTCATTTCCGATAATATTGTCATTGAACGTCACGGCTTTTCTATTCCAATCAATTTTCTCAAAATCACTTTCTTTGACAAAGTTTGGTATATCTTCAGGTGAAGTCCACTTACTTTCAACTGTTTCATTTGAAGAGCAACCCACAACTAAAACAAGCATACTCAAGAAAATAAATACCATAGATTTTAGTTTCAAAAAATTCCTCCCCCTAAAATTAAATTTCCTTTTATTGTTAATTATACCATTTTTAAATATTCCTGTTGAACTAACCTGCAACGTTAGTTTAAATATCATTCTTCACAACCTCACCATGCTGAGGTTAATTAATACCAATTTTGTTTGAGATTCTTATTCAATTATCTGGCCCTTTAGTTGAAGAAGATCCGAAAGGATTGAATGCATACTCTATACAAATCTAGTTCACATAACGCACAATTATCGGTAGCAAGGACAAGGAGGATCCCTACTCTCACAAGGGATCCTCCTTTTTTTGTTCTATGGATCTATGCATTTTTTTATACATTCCTATCCTGGCGCGGTTTTAGGGTTCTCGTTTGTTACTCGATTAGCCGAAAAACTGTATAAAATCTTGCATGCTCTTAACGTGTTTTTTTTCCGAAATGCTGACGATATCCCTTTATGTAATTATACATATTAACGAAAAAAACAATAAATGAATATTAAATATAGTAAAATATAAATTCTGACACGTTCTATAAATCAGATTCTTTTGAAAGACGTAACATATGAATCATTATAGGGGATGTGGCGTTACTCCGATACTGATCTCAAATCTCTTGTATTTTGTGAACTAACAATCTGGTGTATATAGGCCTCACCATATCAAAAAAAGAAAATTGTACGTTATCAAGACCTAAATCGTAAAAAGTCATAAAAAATAATGGGCGATACATATTAGTTATGTATAAATGGAAGGAATAGCCATATAAATCCATTTTAATTCTTCGACATACCTACTATGCAGAATACAACATGATCTGCCTTGCTTTCTCATTTGGATATGGTGGGAAAAGTCATGACCGTTTCTATACGCGGCCAGACGCTCCCCTCCAAAATTATATATAAGTATAATTTTTACGTGTATGAAATAAGAGAGGGGGGATAAGTAAATTTAAGAAGTAGCCATAGTAAGAGGAATTTTTATTGTATTAACATAATAAAATGATATGAAGGGCTAGTGAGGAAATCGGCGTTTCGTATGAACGTTAGAACGAATTTAAATGAAAGGAATGATTGATATGAACAAAAGAAAGAATCGTAAATTACAAAAACCAATGAAAGTATTTATGGCATCTGCTGTTTTGACAACGACATTATTTACATCTATGACTGTAAATGGTTTGAACATTCATGCTGAAACTACGCAAACCCAGGTGCAATATGAAGAGAGGACGTTTGAACTTCCAAGTACAGGACATTATATGGGTGAAGCAGCAAGAGAAAGAAGAAGTGAGCAACGAAACTATACGCCAACAGGAATCTATGTAAAACCGAATGAACAAGTCACAATTGAAGTATCGGGACTATCAGGATTAGACAAGCTTGGAGCAACTATTGGGACAAATGAATATGATAAAGAAGGGGGAAAAGCATTTCGTCTTTCCCCGGGTTCTAACACCATCTCCTCTCCAAACGGTGGTTTATTAGGGTTTGATAACTGTGAAGGGAAAGGAACCGTTAAGGTCAAAGTAACACAAGGTGGAAGTCCCGTTCCATTTTTTGAATTAGGAAAGCATACGAAAGTAGACTGGATTGCCATGATGGACAAATATCCAGATGCACCTGCTGTACAATTGAAATCTAAACGAGCAGTACTTACTGTTACTCGCGATAGTGCGAAGAAATATATTACGGATCAAGATCCTGTGCCCTATTAAAAAATATGATGAAATGATTCTAGCACAAGATAAAATATCGGGACTATCTGAAACAAGTTCTAATCCGTTACATCGTTCAACTCGCCGTCTTTGGGCTTTTGTAGAAAATCCTAACAACCCACCGGGCATGTACATGTATGCAGGTAGAGATGGAGTCGTATTTACTACTGCTTATGATGCAATTAAAAGTGCTTTAAATGCAAATGAATTTGGATGGGGACAAATGCATGAAGCAGGGCATACAAGGCAACAATACCCTTGGACGTGGGATGGAGTAGTTGAAGTCAATGTTAATATATACTCTTTAGCTGCAAAAACAATTATTCCCAGGTCAACCAACACGTTTAGAAAAAGAAGGATTATGACAGAGCCTTTCAATACTTAAAACAAACAGATAAAGAATATGAAAATATTAATGACCCGTTTGTGAAAGTTGTTATGTTTTGGCAACTTCATTTAGCATATGGGCAAGATTTCTATCCAAATCTTCACAAACTATATCGAGAGTTGCCAAAGACAAACTTCAGAAACGAATGAAGATAAAATACAAGCCTTTATTTACAATACATCGAAAGTAGCGAAACAAAATTTACTGCCATTTTTCGATCAATGGGGACTGAAAGCATCACAAGAAACAAGAAAAAAAGTAGAAGCTTTGAATTATCCAACATTAACTGCCCCTATATGGGAAGCGACGGATGCGAAACCTGTTAAACCAACCGCTGCGTATGGTCCGAGAAAATAATGAAAGCAAGTGTGTGTGTGTGATCTAGCTAGTAATGCAATCGATGACAATCCAAATACAATTTGGCATAGCCAATAGGGCACATCATATAATTCGGTTCTGGTGCAAAAAATCTCTTAAACTTGGACATACTGATAGCATTACTCTAGAAAAGGCGCGTGACCAGTATGGAAAAGGAAAATTTGTTCAAATGGAAGCATTATCAACCTGAACTAATCTTATTAACAGTACGGTGGTACCTACGGTACAATTTAAGCTTTCGAAACCTAGTGGAAATGATGGAAGAAAGAGGTTTATCCATTTCTCACACAACAATTATGCGTTGGGTTCATCAATATGGACCTCAATTAGAAGAGAAAGTACGACATCATCTTAAATCAACAAATGATTCGTGGAGAGTCGATGAAACCTATATTAAGGTAAAAGGGCAATGGATGTATTTATACCGTGCTGTCGATTCAAAAGGAAACACGATTGATTTTTACTTAAGTAAAAATAGAAATACTCAATCAGCCAAGCACTTTTTCAAAAGGCCTTGGCTTTTTCGCATGTGTCCTCCTCGTGTCATTGCTGTAGATAAGAATCCAGCTTATCCAGTAGCAATTGAGGAGTTAAAAGAAGAAAAAAGGATGCCAGAAGGCATCCAAATTAGACAAGTGAAATATCTCAATAACATAGTGGAACAAGATCACCGGTTTATTAAAAGACGAGTTCGTTCTATGTTAGGATTTAAGTCATTTAAAACAGCAATTTCTATATTGAGTGGTGTTGAAGCCATGCATATGATGAAAAAAGGACAACTTGTTCTGAACAAGTCTGTCCAAAATCAAAAACAATTTATTCATAAATTGTTTGATTTATCTTCATAAGCTAGAAATATAGAGGAAATTGTTACTCTATGTTTCTAACTAATATTTTTGCACCAGAACTGTAATTTGTCTATTTATGGGTTAACCCTAATCATCCATTGGTTGATTACTGAAAATACTTAATTTGAATTGTATGATTAGGGTGTATGATAATAAGTTAAACAATGAAAGATTAGATGTACCAAGGATTTGTACAAAGAAATAATGGATAAAAAACTGATTCTAAATCTAATTGGGAATAAAAGTAAGGCTATGACCTATTTTTACACGTATCTCGGCTGTACCCCTTTTTGGTAAACACTTCATCAAAAATAGAACTGTAAACTTCGCTCCATCGCCTCTCTTTCTTTACAATGTCCATATTTCTCTGACTCACATTAATTGTATATGCTCTAATATCTTGATTCTTTAATTGAGTGTTAATCTCTGTTTTTAACTTACTTGTATTTACAGTATCAGCTATTTCTAAGTCTACTGTTCTTGGTGTATCACTCATGGAGGCACTAAGGAAGTCCTTTTCAATTAGTTAAATTCTTTCTGCCCCCAAATGGTACAAGAAAAGAATGGATTATCACAAGAAAAGCAATGTTTAAATGATTTGGAGAGCCAAAATCTAAAGTTGAATAAAATAATCACTCAAATTTTGCGTTTAGGAAAAAAACGGGTGCTCAGATTCGTTTGTATGACGAGATAAGGGGCAAATTAATGCAATTATATTCAATGAAGCTAAGTGATTATAAAGAAGAAGATAGAGCGTTATAAGTGATTTTGGTTAAATCTATAGGTATTTTATTTTATTTTTCATAAGAATAAATGTAAAATTCTACATACCGTATTTATAATAAAAAACAAATTAACCGAATTTAGGGGTTTCCTTGCTTTTTGTTTGGAGTGCTGGCTCCTCGTGTGGGGACGAAACCCCACGTACTAAACGTATCAAAATTTTGAGTAAGAACTATTTTTGAACGAATGATCTAAGCGGTTCGGCTCGTATAATTGCTAGTCCAAGTCGAGAACAATTGCATTGCTTTTTGTCCTTCGGCTTGGCGAAAAAAGCGAATCGAGCCGAAATGACTTAAGATCTATCCTTCTATTTTACTTTCTAGTGATTCTTTTATATATTGCGTTTAGATGTTCAGGTGTTAAACTATTTGTATATTATCTAAATATCCATCTGAACAGAAAAACAAGGAAACCCTTATTTTTCTGTTCAGATGTTTAGATGTTTAGAAGGATGGTGATCTGAACAGTGCAACAAAAAGACTGGTTATCAGCTGAAGAAGTAGCCAAGGAAATAAAAGTATCAGCTATGACTATAAAACGAAACTGTCAAACCTACGGTAGTTTTTTAAATTTCCAACAAGGTGAAAAGAACAAGTATTTAATTCATCAAGAATGTATACCTGTTTTTCAATTTATAGCTAAAATGAGAAATAAAAGAAACCTCCAAACAAAACAAATTATTGAGCTCCTCAGTAAAGAAGGATTACCTGAATATATAGACATTGAACCTATCCAAATAACTAAACAACAACCTGAACAGATCCAAGTAGGAGAAGGAGTTGTAGCTATTCAGGAATTGGATAGAATTGTTGCTGAAAGAGTATCTGAACTGCTAAAAAAACATGAAGAAAATTTAAAGGAATGGTTAACTGAACAGCAAAAACAACAGGATTTTCAAAATTAATGAACGTGATCAAAACCTAATGGCTATGATCCGTGAAAACCAGGAGACTAAAAATTGATTGCAGCCACCCAACAAAAAGTGGTGGCAATTTTGGAAATAGAAAAGCCTTACTTATATGCAGGGCTTTTTATACAGAATTCTATACAGATTTTTGTACTAATAGGGTAATTTTCCTAAATCCCGAAAAGGGAATAAGATTGATTCATTATAAATTTATATGTTATTTCAAAAAGTACACTTTATGACTATGCTGAAAATCTAGACTATTTCATTTCAAAAATACAACTTAATAATGTTTGAAACATGTCGTACCCCTTATTAACAATACAAAGAAAGGGAACCTGCTACATCCTTATATGCAATATTGCATATAAGGATGTATTGATAAAGCATAAGCGCTTACTATAATATAGATCACATCGTAGCAACAACAAAAGGAGGTGAAATCATATGGCAATCGCAATGGCAGCTTTAAAATTTATCGGTGGGATCCTTCCACTCGTACAAGAACTTTTAAAAGCAGTAATGTAAGTTCGTTATTCAGCAATTATTTATACAAATGATCTGTAGTATAGCGAAGATGAATCAAGGTCCAGATGAGAGGAGGTGAAATCATATGGCAATCGCAACGGCAGTTTTAAAATTTATCGGTGGGATCTTTCCACTCGTACAAGAACTTTTAAAAGCAGTAATGTAAGTTCGTTATTCAGCAATTATTTATACAAATGATCTGTAGTATAGCGAAGATGAATCAAGGTCCAGATGAGAGGCGGTGAAATCATATGGCAATCGCAACGGCAGTTTTAAAATTTATCGGTGGGATCTTTCCACTCGTACAAGAACTTTTAAAAGCAGTAATGTAAGTTCGTTATTCAGCAATTATTTATACAAATGATTTGTATAGCGAAGATGAATCAAGGTCCAGATGAGAGGAGGTGAAATCATATGGCAATCGCAACGGCAGTTTTAAAATTTATCGGTGGGATCTTTCCACTCGTACAAGAACTTTTAAAAGCAGTAATGTAAGTTCGTTATTCAGCACAATTATTTATACAAATGATCTGTATAGCGAAGATGAATTAAGGTACAGATGAGAGGAGGAAATCATATGGCAATCGCAATGGCAGTTTTAAAATTTATCGGTGGATTACTTCCATTCGTACAAGAGCTTTTAAAAGCAGTAATGTAAGTTCATTATTCAGCACAATTATTTATACAAATGATCTATATAGCGAAGATGAATTAAGGTACAGATGAGAGGAGGAAATCATATGGCAATCGCAATGGCAGTTTTAAAATTTATCGGTGGATTACTTCCATTCGTACAAGAGCTTTTAAAAGCAGTAATGTAAGTTCATTGTTCAGCAATTATTTATAAACAATTATCATACCTTAATACGAAAAAGAAGGAATGAATTTTTGAAAATTAAAAAAGTGTTAAAGGAATCAAATTATTAGCATGTTTATTAGTTAGTTTAAGCACTATTAGTTATTCATCTATTTCCTTTGCGGAAACAAAACAGGTAATTCGGCTGGTGCAACAAAAATGCAAGTGGCATTGATACTGGTATAGCAAATCTTAAGTATAATAATCAAGAGGTTTTAGCAGTAAATGGTGATAAAGTAGAGTTTTGTTCCAAAAGAAAGTACAAATTCAAATGGTAAATTTGTAGTAGTTGAACGTGAGAAAAAATCACTTACAACTTCACCAGTCGATATTTCGATTATTGATTCTGTGGCTAATCGTACATATCCAGGAGCAGTACAACTTGCAAATAAAGCTTTTGCAGATAATCAACCTAGTTTGTTAGTAGCTAAGAGAAAACCTTTGAATATTAGTATAGACTTACCTGGCATGAGAAAAGACAATACAATTACTGTCCAAAATCCTACATATGGTAATGTGTCTGGTGCAGTAGATGAATTAGTATCTACTTGGAATCAAAAGTATTCAAAAACACATACGTTACCTGCAAGAATGCAGTATACAGAATCTATGGTGTATAGTAAATCTCAAATAGCAAGTGCTCTTAATGTTAACGCTAAATATCTTGACAATGCACTGAACATTGACTTTAATGCTGTTGCAAATGGAGAGAAAAAAGTGATGGTTGCGGCATATAAGCAAATCTTTTATACCGTAAGTGCAGAACTACCTAACAATCCATCAGACCTTTTTGATAATAGTGTTACGTTTGACGAGTTAACTCGTAAAGGGATAAGTAAGGCGGCTCCGCCTGTTATGGTATCAAATGTAGCTTATGGTAGAACAGTTTATGTGAAATTAGAAACATCATCTAAGAGTAAAGATGTACAAGCTGCTTTTAAAGCCTTAATTAAGAATCAAAGCGTTGAAGCGAGTGGACAGTACAAAGATATTTTTGAAGACAGTACCTTTACCGCTGTAGTATTAGGCGGAGATGCAAAAGAGCATAACAAGGTTGTTACAAAAGATTTTAATGAAATCCGAAATATCATTAAAGATAATGCAGAATTAAGTTCTAAAAATCCAGCATACCCAATTTCATATACAAGCACTTTCTTAAAAGATAACGCAACTGCTGCTGTTCATAACAATACAGATTATATTGAGACTACAACTACAGAATATTCTAGTGCTAAAATGACGCTTGATCATACTGGTGGATATGTTGCTCAATTTGATGTATCTTGGGATGAATTCTCATATGATAAAAATGGTAAAAGTACTAACCCATAAAACCTGGGAAGGAAACGGCAGAGACAGAACTGCTCATTTCAATACAGTCATACCACTTCCGCCGAATTCAAAAAATGTAAAAGTCGTAGCAAGAGAATGTACAGGTCTTGCATGGGAATGGTGGAGAACAATTATTAATGAACAAAATGTTCCATTAACAAATGAAATTAAAGTTTCAGTTGGAGGAACAACATTATACCCAAGTGCTAATATTAGTCATTAGGTAAAAGTGAAGCGCCCTGTAAACAGGGCGCTTTTTCAAATATATCATACTTCTCTATATAATTGTTGTAGCTATCACCTCTCAAAAATAAGTATTTTCTGAACAATCGGGTATTAATCAATTTTCGCTGTTTTTTTGCTGTAAACTTTGTTGACGTACAATAAAGTTGTTTAAAAACGTCAGTCATGTTATTTCATTGAAGTTCTATTTCATTGAAAATCAAGAAGAATTTCAAGTGGAAAGTTGAAGTGTCAGATTGATTTATTTTTGGTTTATAATGGGATTAATTGGAGCGAGTTTTTTAGATATAGATGTCGTTTGGAAAAGGGGCTTTGCTATGTATACCATCGGAAGATTTTCAAATCTGTGCGATGTACCTGTGAAAACAATTCGTTACTATAGTGACATTGGTTTACTCGAACCTTCTTATGTAGATCCAGAGACGAGCTATCGTTACTATGACTACGAGAAGATGAAAGAGCTAAAGACTATCCTTGTGCTTAAAGACTGCCAGTTTTCGTTAAACGAAATTGAACAAGTTTTAAAGGGTAAAGATATGAAAAATCTCAATGTAAGATTAAAGAAAAAAACAGAAGAGTTAAAGTATGAGCAAGAACAAATTATCAAGCAAATTAACAACATCCAGCAAATAAAGTTCATAAAGAATGATAAAGCATTCATTCCTGAGCCAATTCTGTCAAGTTGTTACATAGAGGAGCGAAAAGATATACAGGTTGTGTCTATTCGCAAAACAATAAATATGGTTGAAATGGACACACTCGTTAAAATGCTGTTTGAAAGGATTTATGCATATCAGTTTAAAATGGATGGAGAGCTACTAGCTATTTTTCATCAAAAGACTGGAGACAAAAGAAAGCAGATGTTGAATTACTTTTACCCGTAAAGTCGATAAAATGAGGAGCACCTTACGACAATGCCTGGCGGAATGTATGCATGTGTCGAGGTAAAAGGGCCTTATTCAGAACTTCACTATGGTTACAATCGTTTAAAGGCATGGGTGGCAGAACAATCACTTCATGTTGAAGGAATGTATATGGAACAGTACATAAGGGGACTCGTCCCATCCAAAGTAGTGAATCCAATAAATATTAAACCGAACAATGAGATACATCCAAATGATTTTTTGACAAAAGTGTTTATAAAGGTAACAACGCAGAATAATTGAATAACGAATTGAGGTAAACTCTCCAGTTACTGGAGAGTTTATTCTGTTTATAGCAAGGTATATATGTCTTGTTATTAAAACGCAGAATGGGGAGCTTGGAATGAATACGCATACAGGGAAATTTATTTATCTTACAGGAAGTTCATATGAAATTGGAAAACAACAAGCATTAGAATACTATGAAAGTGCACACGCTAAGGAAATTTTTTTTAGGGAACAATCTGATTCTGACAAAGCATATCTAGAAATGAGAGCCCAAATCGAGGAGTATTGCCCGGAGTTAAATGAGGAATTAGAGGTTTTGCGGAAGGATTTGGTTATAAACCAAACCAATTAAAGTTTTATAACGATGCCTGGTTAATACCTGGAGGGTGTAGTCTAGGTGCAATTTTGCCAAAAAAAATGGCCAATGGTAAAACATACGTATTACGAAACTACGACCTCTCTCCGGACATTTCGGATATGCGCCTTTGTACAACTAAAGTAGATGGAAGATACATGCATACCGGTTTCTCTGTTTCTACATTTGGTCGAAGTGAAGGATTAAACGAGAAAGGTCTATGTGTAGCGTTTGCTTCGTGTGGCATGCCAATAGGTAAATATCTAGGTATGAGAGAACCCGTAGTCACTGGGTTGCAGTTTATGGTGGTTGTTAGAGCTATACTAGAGACGTGTAAAAATATTGAAGAAGCCGTCTATGCTGTGAAAAACATGCCTGTGGGAACGAATATGAATTTACTTTTAGCAGATGCAAATGGTCAGGCGGCTTTAGTTGGAACATATGACGGAGTTAAAGTAGTTAAAAAAGCAGAACTAGATTATTTAATTGCAACAAATCATGGGCTATTTCCTGAAATTGAGAATCTTGAACCAGGCAAGCTAGAGCAATCTCAACTACGATATAATATTTTAGAGAATAAATTTAGTGACAATGGTAAAAGAACTGTTTGCGAAATTAAAGAACTTCTTTCAACGGAGTTTCCGAAAGGGCTGTCCATTCATAATTATAAAGAGAACTTTGGAACAGTTTATTCAGTTTTGTTTAATCTTACTGATTGCCAACTTGAGTTTTCCTTTGGTTCTCCCATACAGAATAAATTTTATAAGATAAACGTTGGTGATAATTTTTCAAAGACACGAATTCCAGTTGAATTTTGTAACAAGAACTATGGACCTGATTTTTGGAGAATATGGAGATAATAAATATACTATTATAGATAGTGTTTAAAGTGAAGTGCTGTATCTTGTTACTAAAGGGGATTTTAGTTCGATATGTCCTAAGTTAAGTACTAAGCTAATACAAGTATGTACTTATTCAAGAAAAGGGTACAATTGCGGAAGAACAGAACACTTAGTTCTTAAATGACTTTATTGTTGTTTGTTTTGAGAAAATAATATTGAATGAAGAAAATTAAACAATTATTTTAAAACACCGTTCTATTTTCGAACGGTGTTTTATGTATTGAGATTAAACAACTTTATTGCCATTAAACAAACTTCCCCAAAAACTCACTCTAGAAACTATGTCCTAAAAATGTACGTTTTAGATTTGTTGTATGTAGTCTTAAGTGAGCCCTTCAACTCGTCTGTAAAAGTATACCTTTACGGATATATAGAAACCTATAAAATCCACGTCTATAAATGTCCAGTTCTAATTTTACAGACATCTTTTATTGCATATACCTTTACAGACATTATTGGTATAATTAACAGTGAGGTGTAGCTTATGAAACATAAAAAATTTGGATATGTGCGAGTTTCGAGTAAAGATCAAAACGAAGAACGGCAAATTCAGAATATGAAGGATTTAGGGATAGAAGAACGAGATATTTTCATAGATAAAGAATCTGGAAAAAATATGGAGCGAGAGAATTATCAAATGCTAAAACGTCTTGTTCGTACAGGAAATACCATTGTGTTCGACTCCTTGACAAGACTTGGAAGAAATATGAATGATACATTAGAAGAATTTAGATATTACGAAAAACATAAAGTAAATTTACAATTTATAAAGGAACCATACATTAACGTCAATTACACTGGAGAAAGTACAAATGATGTTATTCAGAGCGCAATTCAAAAGCAACACTGACAATATTATCTGCCTTTGCAGAAAAGAGCGCATTGATATTAAACAACGTCAAGCTGAAGGAATTGCTCTTGCCAGAAAACAAGGTAAACATTTAGGACGTCCTCCTGCCGAAATAACAGAAAAATTTATTGAAGCTTATAAGGAATGGAAATCCGGTTCAATTACAGCAGTAGGAGCTATGAAAAAGTATGACATCAAACGATCTTCATTTTATAAACTTGCCAAACAGTATGAGGAAAGAATGAAAGAATAGAGAGACAAAATTTTAATTTGTTAAGATAGTAATTGAGGTAGCACCAACATTCGTTAAAATGTGGGTGGGACCCCTTTTAGCAAAACCGGAGTGGAAATGATGAGTATAAATAGTTTTGTGAGATTGATAAAGGACGAATTATTAAAAGAGGTAAGCATAAGAAGTGAGGAGGAATTGAGCCTGTAGTAGTTAAAGATATTCCTAGACTTTGGAGGTGTTTAGGGACAGGTAATTATGCCGCAGTATTTATGCACAAAGAATACAAAGATTGGGTAGTGAAAGTTTACGCGCGAGAAGGAGAAGGAATTGAAAGAGTCAGAAGTATACCGAAGAATCGGAAATCATCCTTCTTATTCGAAGCTTATATATAAAGGAGGAAATTTCATAGTATTGAAACGTTTAAAAGAAATTACCTTATACGATGCTATTCATAAGGGGATTAAAATTCCTAAGCAGGTAATCCTTGATATCAATGAAGCTTTAGAGTATGCAAGGGAACAAGGATTAACTCCTTGTGATGTTCACGGGAAAAATGTGATGATGGAAAACGGAAGGGGATATGTAGTCGATGTATCTGATTTCTTAAAAACAATAGAAGATAGTAAGTGGAGAGACCTAGAAAAGGCATATTTTACATTTTACTTGCCTTTCATTTATAAATTGCCTTTCCCTGTTAAAATACCGTATTTCATGTTAAACATTGTTAGACGTTCATATAGAAAATATAAGAAGCTTAAAAAGAAATTCAAATTGTAAAAGGACCACATACTTATCTTTAGGTTAGATAAGTGAACCACTAGTAAACAAAAGGACCGTACATTTTAGATATGTCTAATATGTACGGTCCTAATTTTATAACTTCATGAAGTAATCAGTAAGCTTTTCATTTTCTTTTTCACGTAATTGCTTATTTTCTTCTTCAAGATCTTTATTCTTTTTCTCTAACTTTTCAATTCTTCTTTTAAGAGAAGCGATGACGGCATTTTGATTGTTCTCGTCCCGTTTAATCCTAGAGTCCACAAATGCTTTTTCTTGTTGATTTGCAAGAAATTGATGCGTTCTTTGAGCTCTGTATGGTTATTAACTCCGGCTTCTGCCACACTATTGAAGTTAATTGCTTTAGAGCTCTTGGTTAGACGTTTTATAGCTTCTCAACCTTAGCTATAGTTGTCTGTTTCCTTTTTGGTGTAGCTGCCTTAGTTGCTCTTCACGGTCGAAATTTGCTTAGCGTATTTCGTTAAAATGTGGGTGGGACCCCATACCCATCAAGCTAGTATTTTGCATTGTCCCCAAAACGAGAAATGTAAAGTAACAATATAGTTATTTAAATCTAAGTGTTAGTTTATAATCACTTCAAATAGAAAAAATTCAAAATTCAATATGAGGTTAACCTTAAATAATAACCATCAGGGTCTAATACGGAAATCCTTCATTCCCCAAGATTGAGTTTTAAGGTTAGATTCTACTGGATAATCTTTTTCTAATACATGTTGGTATAATTGTTCGATATTATCAAAAACTATAATAACCTCAGCCCTTACCTTTTGGGTTAAGACCTCCTTTTAAATAATGATTTTCATTAAGAATATAATCAGGAGTTAATAATAAAGCAAAATCCTTTAGTTTAACCATCGCACCAGTCTCATTCTTTTTGAGA
>NZ_CP064268.1 GCF_022811845.1 Bacillus pseudomycoides | reverse complement strand
ACATCGCGATAGCTTAAAGAAAAACGACAATAGTAGCCGACGGCTACTAAAATAATAGCTTGTTTGAATTGTTTTCCTTTAAAATATCCCATTTGTTACGCTCCCGTTCATCTTTTTCCAAAGTGTACTTGAGTTTCGAAAACTTTGCAACAGAACCTTCTAGAATCATAGGAAAGGATGGCGTTTTTGTATGTCTATTTCTGTATCTGATGAATTACAATTATTTGCTCAAGAGATTCAAAGCTTTTTATCTCCAAATATCTTACGAGATCTAGCTAGAGATGTTGGTTTCGTGCAACGAACCAGTAAATACCAAGCAAAAGATCTAGTAGCTTTATGCGTATAGCTAAGCCAAAGTGTAGCAAAAACTTCCTTAACCCAGTTATGTAGTTGTTTAGAAGCATCAACAGAAGTACTCATAAGTCCTGAAGGACTAAATCAAAGATTTAACTCCGCAGCCGTGCAGTTTCTACAACAAATATTAGCTAAACTTCTGAACCAAAAATTATTTTCACCTAGGCTGTTTTCTTCTTCATATAATTCTAGTTTTAAGCGTATTCGTATCTTAGATTCCACTGCATTTCAACTTCCGGATCCCTTCTCATTCGTTTATCCGGGTGCAGGAGGATGCAGCCATACAGCGGGAGTAAAGATTCAGCTTGAGTATGATTTATTAAGTGGACAGTTCCTTCATATTCATACAGGTCCAGGTAAACAACATGATTGAACCTACGGTTCCCTGTGTGTCCCAACTGTAACAGCGAATGATTTATGTATCCGAGATTTAGGTTATTTTCATTTGAAAGATCTTCAACATATACAAGATAAAAAGGCTTATTATATCTCACGTATCAAATCGAATACACGTATTTATCAAAAAAATCCTAACCCTGATTATTTTCAAGATGGCAGAATCAAGAAAGGTACAGAGTATATCCAGATAGATATGGAGGTTTTAATGAACTCTCTTCAACCAGGACAAACATGTGAAATATCCAACGCTTATGTAGGAATGACTGATAAAGTCCCAACTCGTGTGATTGTTCATCGACTAACAAAAGAACAACAATAAAAACGATTACAAGATCAAACTGTAAGAGAAAAAAAGAAAGGAATGAAGTATTCTGCTCGTAGTAAACGACTTAGCGGTATCAATGTATATATGACAAATACCCCTACAGATATTGTCCCGATGGGACAAGTACATGATTGGTATTCTTTACGTTGGCAAATCGAGATTTTATTTAAAACGTGGAAATCATTCTTTCATATTCATCATTGTAAAAAGATAAAACGAGAACGATTGGAATGCCATTTGTATGGACAACTGATTGCCATTCTACTCTGTTCTTCTACCATGTTTCAAATGCGGCAATTACTTCTTATGAAAAAGAAACGAGAACTGAGTGAATATAAGGCCATATATATGATTAAAGATTACTTTCTTCTTCTTTTCCAAGCTATACAGAAAGACACCCAAGAGCTATCAAAGATTCTAATTCGCCTGTTCAACCTCCTACAGCAAAACGGGCGAAACTCTCATAGGTATGAGAAGAAAACAGTCTTTGATATATTAGGTGTCGTTTACAATTGTACCATGTCTGATAATCAAGCGGCTTAAATCAAAAAAATGAAACCCGTTAGGGTTTATTTCGTATGCAAATCTTTAAATTCCCTACACGTAGCCTTTAGAAAAAAGAAATAACCTCTACTATAATTGACGTTGTATAAGCTTAGCTTGATAGCGATGGGGTACAGCCAACGTACTAACATAAAACCCACGCTAAGGAAAAGAAAGCTTGATATAAAAGGGTTGCTAGCGTAACAAAAAGGATTGTGATAAATAATGTTACGAATTATTTTTGATACAGTATTTTGTTACAGCTAAATTGGCTAAGTAAGGACTAACACTTCTTAAAACCAATGTTGTAACAAAAGCGTTCATTTTAGTTACAATCCTTAGCGTACAAAAATCAAGGTTTTCACTTCCCAAAAATGTCTTAACATGGGTTTTATGTCATTTGGTTGGCGGGACCCCTGATAGTAAAACTAAGAGTTTCTTAACAAAGACTCAACATAAATTATGTGGATTCCGTTTTCATCCACAACGTAAGAACTGGTGTGTGAAAACCTTTCTCTGGCATTTTTGATAAATACAGTATACAATACTAAACGTTTAGTTTACTATATAATTATCAGTAAAAATTCCTAAAAAATGGAGGTATGCACATTGGAAAAGGAAAATATTGTATATAATAGGGTATGGTTCATTACTGGAGCTTCAAAAGGATTTGGACGTGCATTAGTTGAGGCAGCACTTGAACAAGGTGATATGGTAGTAGCTACAGCACGTAAACCAGAAATTTTAGCACAATCTTTTCAAGATAATAATCATTTATTAATCCTGCCTTTAGACGTAACGAATTCTTATCAAATCCAAGAATCAGTCGAAAAAGCCATTGGAAAATTTGGGCATATTGATATTTTGGTCAATAATGCCGGGTATGGACTGTTAGGCGCAGTGGAAGAAGCGAACCCAGAGGAAGTAAAACAAGTATTTTCTACTAATGTTTTTGGTTTGCATGCTGTAACACAAGCTGTCTTACCCCATCTTCGATCCCAAAGGTCTGGTCATATTATCAATATCTCTTCAGTTGGTGGATTTTCAGGTTCTATAGGATGGGGAATCTATAACTCCACTAAATTTGCAGTGGAAGGATTATCGGAAGCGTTATCGTTAGAAGTGAAACCTTTAGGTATTCACGTTACCATTGTCGAACCAGGAATGTTTCGTACCGATTTTCTTGCAAGTTCTATGCGTTCTGTTAATACAGTTATTAAAGATTATACAAATACTTCAGGACAAACACGAGAAACGGCTAGTAAAAGTAACGGTAATCAGCCTGGTGATCCTAAAAAGGCAGCTTCAGCTATCTTGAAGGTTGTTGCAGCTGATGATCCACCACTAAGACTTGTTTTGGGGTCTGATTCCCTAAAGCGAATAAAAACAAAACTTGAACAAGTCAAAACAGATTTAAATAATTGGCAAACTGTCACATTAAGCACAAATATAGAGGATGAACAAATTGGTTAATTACGAGGTAAAACAGTCAAATTCTGAGCATAAGCGAGGGAGACCTCGCAGTAATAAAGTAAGTGAGCGTATTCTGAAAGCTACTATCGAACTTTTGTTTGAAGAAGGGCTTCGGAAAACAACTGTTGATGGGATTTCTGCCCGTGCTGAGGTTAGCAAAGCAACTATTTATAAGTGGTGGCCAAACAAGAATGTAGTTTCAATAGATGCTTTTCTATTTAAAATGGAAGCAGAGGTTAAAATACCTGATACTGGATCTGTACGTGAAGATTTTTTACAACAGTTACTTTCAGTTATGCAGTTTTATAAAAGTCCTATTGGTAAGGTGTTTACCCAACTCATTGCTGAAAGTCAATACGATCCTCAGATAGCTACCATATTTCGCGAACGGTTCCTAGTCAGTCGACAAAATGCTGTGCAAGTTATGTTGCAGCGGGGATTTGATCGCAACGAGATTCGAAACGATATAGACTCTAAAATTATCATTGATTTAATTTATGGGCCTATAATCTATCGACTTCTTACAGGACATGCACCTTTGGACGACAACCTTGCAAAATCGATTGTTGATGTGGTGATAAAAGGGATAAGAGTATAATCTTTATATCTTGATAGAACACACCGTTCGATGCTTCGAGCGGTGTATATTTTATTTTGTTACCATTCATTAACAATTAATTAAGATTTACTGAACAAATATCTCTTCGCGTACAGCAAAAGGGGTTAATTGTGACAATAATATATCTAAACGTACAAAATTCCCGGAAAGATATGGTAAGGCCTATTAGCAACACGTAATTCAAATATGACGAGACCTATCCAACGTATGTTCCAAGGTTTTCAAAATACAACAGGAACATTTATTCCATCCAAAGTAAACTTGGCAAATATGGAGTTTGCTGATGAAATTACGCCTAACAACCAAAAGAAACAAGGTAACCAAAACCAACAACTATCACCATTACAAGACAAAAATTCCATCAAAAAGCAGTAAAATAGATAGCCGGTTCCTTAACGTACAGGAAACTGACTAAAATGTGTCCAAATTATGTCTAAACGTACAATTTTCTTTTTTTGATATGGTGAGGCCAAATAGGAAAAGACTTAGGCATTGATGAAAAAAACGTACGTAGGTAGGTAAAACGTTTCAAATTTTATGGTGGATTATTCATTTT
The DNA here is from genome assembly GCF_022811845.1 of Bacillus pseudomycoides. Lineage (NCBI taxonomy): Bacteria > Bacillati > Bacillota > Bacilli > Caryophanales > Bacillaceae > Bacillus > Bacillus pseudomycoides. The sequence goes on along the minus strand of NZ_CP064268.1, from coordinate 198,100 downwards.
GGCTACCGTCGCTGGCGTGCGCCGACCTTGTCGCCAAGTGGAGAGCTATTGTTTCGAAATATTGCGGTTTTATTCGAAGATGCATACACCCGAGTTCTACAAGTGTATAATCTGAATCAGCAATGGAATTTTGTAAGATGAAGGGAGATGCATTTTCCACATGATGAAGCATAATTCAATTCTTAATCTTGATACGGATGAACGCATGGACATTGGAACCTATCTGTTGGGGCAAATCAATGACTATATGACGCACATACGCGAGGTTCGTGTCTCACCTGAACTCAGCGTGGATGCGGTTGCAGAATACGCACGTAGATTATCTTTTGAGCATCCCGTCAGCGCGCGCGAGGCGATTTATCATATCCTGGAGGGATTAAGGCAATACCAGGTACATACGCCACACCCGCGATATTTCGGTCTGTATAATCCGCGGCCCAACTTTATGGGAATTATGGCGGATACGATTACTGCATCATTCAATCCGCAGCTTGCAGCCTGGAGCCATGCGCCTGTAGCGGTCGAAATGGAGAATTATGTATTGAAAGAGATAGCTTCAAAATTCGGTTATTTAGCAGAGGCAGCAGATGGGACATTTACAACGGGGGGAGCGGAAGCAAATTTGACGGCCGTACTGACCGCACTAGTGCATTATTTTCCATCATATGCCAAAGAGGGGCTGAGGTCACTCCCCACGAATCCCGTCATGTACGCCTCTGCTGAGAGCCACCATTCTCTGGTAAAGGCAGCGCGTTCCTGCGGCCTGGGTACAGATTCCCTTCGCATTATTACGACGGACTCTAAAATGCATATCGATGTTCATGCGCTTCATCATCAAATTCAAGTGGATCGGGCTGCTGGATACACTCCTTTTCTCATCATTGCGACGGGTGGAACGACCGGCGCCGGAGCGATTGATCCCATTAACGAAATGGCAAACTTGGCTGAACGTGAGCAACTGTGGCTGCATGTGGATGCTGCGTACGGTGGAGCCTCCGTGTTTGCACCAGAACTGCTTGAACTACTTCAGGGTATTGACCGAGCTGACTCCATTACCTTCGATGCGCACAAGTGGATGTCTGTCCCGATGGGGGCGGGAATTTATATTACACGACATAAGGACATCTTACATAGAACATTCAGTATCACGGCAGATTATATGCCGAAAGAAGGGTTTGATCTGGATGTTATTAATCCGTTCACCCATTCGATTCAATGGTCGCGAAGGTTTATCGGTTTGAAAGTGTATTTATCGCTTGTAACGGTTGGTTGGGAAGGCTATCGCAGCATGGTGCATCACCAGACAGAGATGGGCAATCGGTTACGCTGGGAGCTTGCTTGCTCTAACTGGAAGGTTGTCAATGATACCGTATTGCCTGTCGTATGCTTTACTGATTCCAATATTCAACCAAAGATCCAATCGAATTTCGCATCATTTATATGTCAAGATATATTACGTTCAGGACAGGCGTGGATTTCAGTATACGAAATAAACAAGACTCCAGTACTGCGAGCTTGCATTACGAACTACGATTCAACCGAGGAAGATATTATGGTATTAATGGAGTTGTTGAATGGAGCAAGAGCAAAATATTTGGAGAGACATCCGAACGGTCTGAGTTAAATTTTTCCAAGGAAGACATTATACCATTAGTGAGCTGTTCCAATAGTCATGTCACGACATAGAATGGTCCATTGTTTTTTGAAAGCCGTTCTATCTCTTTTTATTAAGATCGTCTAAATTTTGATTCTTCTTCTGTAGAATAAACGGCCATTTCATTTGATAAAGGATAATAAGTTCCATAAAGAAATAAAGCTAATTCATTTGGATTTTCAGGGTTATTTAAAACGGCTGCTGCTTGTATATTTGCTACATCCTGGGTGTGGGAGTTTCGGTAAAAAACATAAACAATATCTCCAGCATGATAAGTTTTGCCTTCATTAGAAAATCCCATTCCCCGTCACCTTTTCTTTTATAAAATCTATTGGGTACAGCTATTCATTACTAAATTTTTATCTTTAGCGCCTAAAATTATGTCTTCTTTATTATGGAAAAGCTTTCTAAGAAAATAATACCGATTTTAGCCTCTTTCTTGCCATAAATAAGATTTACTTTATCTTTTTGTTCTACTAATGGAAAAGCTTCTTTCGTTGGTCTGTAAGTAAAATGGGATCAAGTAATAAAGAAAATCGTTCCTATAAATATTATACTGAGTATAGAATTTATACTTGCTTTAAACCATTTCTTCATTAAAAGCCTCTCTATTGTATCTTTTGTTTCCCATAAAATTATTAATTATTTTTATCAAACCAGACTTCTATGACCTCTATTGTATTTAAGAAAAACAAATTGATTATTGTGTGTTTTACAAAAAAACAAATATAAACCTAACGTAAATAGTTCTATATCATCACACATATTTTCTAGTAATCGCATAAGCATAGTTTCTTACAGCTGTTTTGGATCCAAGTAATAAATCCGTTGCGATTACTTGATCTGTCATAGGTCCCATACCTGTGATATTTTGTATAAACTCACTCACCTTCTTTTATTAAGATAGTAAGTTCTTCAAGTCTTGGCAATGTTTCATAGACATGTTCACATCTTGTTGTAATAAACTTTGTAGAGTTGGATCTTGTGCTACGCTAGCCACAACAGCTGACTTTGTCATACATACATTTTTAAATGTTAACATTTCATGTAACTCATTCACTTCATGAACACCTTTTGTATTAGATTCCATTTACTTATCACTCCTTTTTTGTATGAATTCAAGTAAGAGAAAAGAAGAGGATAAGGAGGAATCACACAATCATTTCAAACAAACCTTGTCATGAAAAGATGTTAGAACAGTTCCTCTTCTTGGTTCTCTCAACCATATTTTAAGGAGAAAGGGAAAACTTATACCCAAATTCCAAAATGAAAATTACCATAAAAAGGAATAATTGTTTTTCCATTTTTCGTAGCATATTAAAAACATAGGAGGTGATATAATATGGCAAACAATAAGAGCGGAAATCGTAATGAATTATTAGTTCAAGGAGCTGAAAATGCACTTGATCAAATGAAATATGAAATCGCGCAAGAGTTTGGTGTACAACTTGGTGCAGATACAACAGCTCGTGCAAACGGTTCGGTTGGTGGTGAAATCACTAAACGTTTAGTAGCAATGGCTGAACAACAACTTGGCGGTGGATTTACTCGTTAACTTCAGCCAAAAATAGAAGAGATTAGGGCAATCGATATGCTTGATTATTGGAAACATAGCAGATTACAGTAGTTAGCATATCCAACTTTTCATATGGTCTGTATTTAACTGATAAAATAAACTCTCATAATAGATACTTTTATACTCAAAGATTGTGAATAATTTCAAACAATAATCTTTGAGTATTTTATTTCAAAAATTCTTTTCTAGATGACAAACATATACTTTGTGGGGAAGGTGTTTCCCATGAATCACAAAAAATCCTTTTTAGGCACAAATATACTTAAAAATTTATTTTCAATATTGAAAAGCATACTGACTATGATATTTACAAAAGGGAGGCATCTTAAAATGGGTGTATTAAGCGGAAATCCTCAAAATGAACCTTTACACTATGGAGAAGTATTTGATATTTGGAGTTATCTTCTTGCAGCACAAGGAGCAGTTGCTGGACATCAAGTATTTATAAATCATACGGGTGATGAAGATTTAAAAAAGTTTTTAGAAAACTTAATTGAGAATGATATGACTTCTGAAATAGAAGAACTAAAAGTTCTTTTAAAGGTGAATGGAGTGGCTTTACCACCAGCACCTCCAGAAAGACCGGTTGCATCTATTGAGGATATTCCTCCTGGAGCACGTATCAATGATGCTGAAATTGCAGCAGCTGTTTCTGCCGGTCTAGCGACAGGATTAGTAACTTGTAGTCAAGTAATGGGAAAATGTCTTCGAGAAGATGTAGGGATGCTTTTTGGACAATTCCATATGAAAAAAGCACAAGCTGGGGTAACTTTACTACGTCTAAGTAAGAAAAAAGGCTGGGTAGTTCCTCCACCATTACATGTTAAAAATACTGAACAAGCTTAATAAAAAAGTGGCTTTCAGCCACTTTTTTATTTCGTTTTATTCTTTATATCTTTTTCCTTTTGCATGCATCTTACTTTTTCTATTTCAGAACGGTTTAAATATTCATGTGAGATCTCCATAGCATATCTATCATGATGTATGTTAGTTGATTCTCGTGAATTATTATCGTCATGTAAAACCATTTTTTTCATATAAACATGAAAGAATATTTCTACCACGCTAATAAGCAAAGCAGACCAAAATGCAGAAAAACTAATATTACGATTTAAATCTATATCTGTTAAAAAATAGGTTAATACCCAAATTCCTAAAAAACTTAATCCAAAATCAGCAATTGTAGCAACCATGTTCCCATACCTAGGTAGAACAAATAAATCTCCTATTAAGTAGGCTGTCCCTGTAATTAGTAATGAAATCAGTAATATTCTAGAAATTGAGACGTCCTGGAATATACCTAATATCATCAATAATACGGCACTAATAGCGGTATATTTAATTAATAAGGCAACAATATGTTTCATGAATGTTCCTCCTGTTTTTTAACTTTCATGTAGGAATAAAAATTCTTAATAAAAACGGGTTGCGCCTTCATAAAGCACAACCCGTTTCATCGTGTTCTGGAGGTTTTTTATTACATAATACTCATATGGCACGAATTTTTCGTTCTCCTACACAATACTATTTTGCGGAATATGAGCATGAATTATGTATTCAAACAATAAAAATTAATACCAAAAAAAGGACTATATATTTTTGAATGCTTTTTTACATATTAAAGAGTGAAGGAGGTGACATAACATGACAAACAATAACAGTGGAAGCCGTAATCAATTATTAGTAAATGGGGCTGAACAAGCTCTTGATCAAATGAAATATGAAATCGCACAAGAATTCGGTGTACAACTTGGCGCAGACGCAACAGCTCGTTCAAATGGATCTGTTGGTGGTGAAATCACAAAACGTCTAGTAGCATTAGCTGAACAACAACTTGGCGGTGGAGTTACTCGCTAATTTGATATAACACATGGATATTAGGGAGAGGTAAATCATCTCTCCCTATTTGTATGTGATTAGGATATGTGAATAACGAAAAGAATTGAAACTATAATTTAGAATATATTATGTGATAAACACTATATCTAAAAGGGGCCTACATGAAGATTTTCAGATACACATTATTGACAATTGGATGGAGTGTTCTATTAGTAATGTGGTATGCCATGTTTTTTGAATAAAACTTTTTAAGGTTCTGGTGCAAGAAGTCTATAAAATTTGGACATACTGATACTAGTACTCTAAAAAGGACGTGATCAGTATGGAAAAGCAAAGTCTATTCAAGTGGAAACATTATCAACCGGATATTATTTTATTAACCGTAAGATGGTACCTACGGTACAACCTAAGTTTCCGTGATTTGGTGGAAATGATGGAGGAAAGAGGATTATCCATCGCTCACACAACGATTATGCACTGGGTTCATCAATATGGACCTCAATTAGAAGAGAAAGTACGACATCATCTAAAACCAACAAATGATTCATGGAGAGTCGATGAAACTTATATTAAAGTAAAAGGACAATGGATGTATTTATATCGTGCCGTGGATTCAGAAGGGAATACCATTGATTTTTATCTAAGTAAATCAAGAGATAAACAAGCAGCCAAGTGCTTTTTCAAGAAAGCCTTGGCTTTTTCGTACGTTTCTAAACCTCGTGTGATAACAGTAGATAAGAACCCTGCCTATCCTGTAGCAATTCAAGCGCTAAAAAAAGAAAAACATATGCCCGAAGGCATAAAGCTAAGACAAGTTAGATATCTCAATAATATAGTGGAACAAGATCATCGTTTTATTAAGAAACGTGTGTGTTCTATGTTAGGGTTCAAGTCTCTTAGCACAGCTACATCCATTCTTGCAGGAGTAGAAGCCATGCATATGATTAAAAAAGAACAGATTGATTTACAGGATCAGTCTGTTCAAAACCAGAAAGAATTCATCCATCAATTATTCGGGCTAGTAGTATAAAATACAATTCTTCTAGAAATATATGCGCTATATTCTCTTTTATTTTATCTTTGCACCAGAACCAATTTTTGCAATTTTTCGGGAGTATATGCTAAGTGAGCGCCTAATAATGTTCCAAAAAAGTTGATTTTGGAGTTACTTGAGGTTTACCTTGCTAATAGTTAAGAATTTCTCCTAAATATAAAAGTAGTATAAAATTCACATCAATACCAATTTTTAAATCGTTATTTATACATTCAATTATGAAAATAAAAAGGACAATTAGCCCTCATAATGGACTAATTATCCTATAAATTATTATCTAATTTTAATCATGACTATCATGTGACATCTTTTGTTTTTCATGACTTTTTACATTTTAGGTCTGATAAAATGTTTATTGCGTGATTTGATTCTATTGCTACACAAAGGCCTTTTGATAGTTTTTTGTATTCGATAAAGAAAACTAATAAATTTTCATCTATCAACTATATCGAAGTCATATTCGCTATAATCAAATAGTTAGAGAAAAATTTATACTCGTTTCTGTTGTTAGGTTTCCTTAGCGTGACAAAATTCACATTAGTTTATGCTGGAATTTGTTTAATAGTAAATGTTCTCCAAATAGTTCTTCAATGTGTTGCTTGAATTGTTCGATATGCATATTTTCCGCTCCCTTTATAATCTCATTCCCGCAAAAATTATAATTCTATGACTCTATCGCATACTTGTGCTACATATGGATCATGCGTGACAATAACAATTGTCTTTCCCTCTTTATTTAGATTTTTTAAAATTTGTATAATTTCATTTCTATTGTTATCATCTAAAGAGCCTGTTGGTTCATCGGCCAATATTAACTCGCAAGGCTTTAGAAGTATCCTTGCTATGGCAACCCTTTGTTGTTCACCACCTGAAAGCTCGTGTATTTTTTGCTGTAATGATACGCTCAGTCCAACTTTTTCTAAGGCGGCTGCTTTTAGTTCTTTCTTTTCTGTCTTTGTTTTTTTTGCATAAATTAAGGGAATTTCTAAATTTTTATTTACAGTATCATTGTCGATGAGCGCATAATTTTGAAAGAGATACGACATTCTTGTCCTCAGAAGCTTATTTGCTTTACTAGAACCCATATTAGGACTCTCTGCACCAAACAATTTAACGACTCCGCTATCTGGTTTCTCTAGCATTCCTATAATATTTAGAATCGTTGTTTTACCAGATCCGCTTTTTCCAGTAATCGCAACCATTTCCCCTTCATAAATTTTTAAATTGAACTCATCTAAAACTGCATGATTTCCATAACTTTTACAAACATCTATTAGTTCACATATATATTGCATTCGTTTATGTTAACCTCCCTTTATCACCGTTTTTTTATTTCTTCGTTCCATCGTGATTAATGCAATAATTGAGGCGGTAAATTCAATTAAAATAAGCATTGCCACCACTGTAAGTAATTTCAAATCAAACTCTTTCTTTACGATGAAGCAAATTGATAGTTGTACAATCCACATTAATACAAATAGCAACATGTATCCCTTATATGTTCTAAAAAAACCTACGCCAAATAAGCGATGCACCACTATTTTCTGCTGATTTTTATTGAAATACACAATAATATTTTGCGTGACCAAAAATAATATGCCGACAATTAGCCCACTAGTAACCGTCAATAGCATTTTCATTGTTTTTTGCAGATCGTATATATCTTTTAAAATATTTTGATCAACTGTTACAAGATATCTTAAATTATCATCTAATCCTAATCTTTTAAGTTCTGGCTCTAGTGTCTTATACGTTAATCCTGCATCTCGCTTCATCAACTTAATTTTTAAAGGATCCTTCGCCCCTCCGCCTAATATAAGATCTCTTTCTCCAACAAAACTATTCTTCTCTGTCATTACCTCAATAATTTCATCTCTAATTTTGTTATTGTCAGATTTATATACATCTGGATTGAAACTAAAGATTTCCTGATTATTCTTTATCCAAATAATGTCTATTTTTCGATTACGTAAATGATTCGGGACCTCTCTGTGCATTCTTTTTTCTTCATATTCTATTGCTGGCTTTCTCCATTCTTCAAAAAAGCGAAGAATTTCTTTTTCCCTGTTCTGATATTTTTCAGGTACTAATAAAATCCAGTTTTCCGTATCTTCTGAAACTTGCACGCGCTGATTATGTATGTCATATAGCGGAAATTCGCGAAGGTAATTATTATTTACGGTAACTGACCAAATTCCTTTATAATCTTTATTTCTAGACAATTCTATTTCTTCATACTCCTTGGAATCAATTAATAACGCTCCCATTTTATTCAAAATAGGATACAAATCACCATTTATACTTGACTCCGTTTTATGCATCCCTTGTTGTTCTTCATCATTCCCTACAGAAAGCGGATAAAAGACACCATATTCTTTGTTTTTCTCCCAGTTTTTTAAATTCACTTGTTTTTCTTTCACTGTAATATATTGTTCTAAAATAGACGTCCCTAATAAAACAAATATAATAGAACAAGTAACTTTCAACAGCGTATTGAATACAAATATACCTTTTGTATCTTTTCTATTTTTAATCATTTGATTGACTTTAATTTTAGAAATATAAAAATATGAAACGAGAGATAATATTGTAATAATGAGATACGTTTTACATTGATCGAACATAATGGTGTAGATAAACCCTGAAGTTACATTTTTTACGAAAGCAGCTGCAAGAACGGAAATGCCTATCGATAAAACAAACATACTAGCAATGGTTCTACCTATAACGATAAACCATAAACGCACATTCGATACGCCGTGCATTTTTATAACGCCAATCCTTTTCGCTTCGTTAAATACATAATAAATGAGAAAACATAGGAGCACGATAAACACCATATACTGAATATAGGATAAAGAATTAATTGGTGAATCGAGAGCTTCTTCGTTATTACTAAGATTCCGTTTAAAATCGTCAGCAACAATATACTGTTTCGGCTTAAAATGCTGATTTAGCTTTTTAGAGAAAAGCTTTAAAAATGCATCGTATGATTTATCATCTACTCCTTCTACAACATATCTTCCTGCCATAGGTAAATGTTCGTACGACGTTTGAAGCGGTTTAATTGTAATCTCATGATTATCTCCAAAATCTTTTATTACTCCCTTTTGTTTTGTATCTTTCGTATGTACTGTCGATAAAAAAGCATTACCTTGGAATGTGTCTTTTGGCTTTAACACATTCCCCCCACTTAACTGAAACTGTTTAAAATATATCGTTTCAGTTGTTAGTAACACATACTTCAAAATTTCTGCTTGTTCATCTTCATGATACGCAACATTTGTACGAAAAATATTTGTATGTGACTCCTTTGCTGCCTCGAGTAATATAGGATAAATTTCACTAGGATTCGAAAAACCCAGTACATCTGGGATAACAAACTCTTTACCTATCCTCTGTTCTACCTTTTCCATTTTTTCAAATTCTTTATGATCCGTTTGTTGAAATGCAATAAAACCTGACAATATAGAAGCTACAATAAGAAAAAACACAACTACTTTTTTCATAACACCCTCCCCTGTAATATTTTAGTATATTTCGATAAAAATGGAAACATCAGGGTGAATGTTGTCTATATGACTTTATTTTCAATGGGGCACGGCAACGATTACTACTTTTAGGGGCCATTCGCAAGTTTAAGTTAACAGAACTGGAATTCCGTTAATTTTTTGAGGTAAATTTAATAAGATTAGTTTACAGAACTCTGTAAATATTACTGAAAAAATAAGTTTACGGAACATATTTAAAGAGAACGTTCTTGAAGACTTCAAATCTAATTACCTTAAAGTCAACGTTTTATCATAGATTTCAAAGCTGTTTACAAGTGGCCCGAAAAAGAACGAATCGTTGCCGTACCCCAAATACAGGAAAAAACTGGTTCCGTTGCAAAGTTTCTTAACACATAAAAAGGCGAAGAAACTTTGCAACGGAACCAAATTAATTATTTGATAGAATAAAAAACTCCCTATTTAAACCTATTTTCTCCCAAAACTCTAAGGCTAGGTCATTTTCTAAATCAACATAAACATGAAATAAAGAAATATCCTGTTGGTTAAACCAATTCATTAAATTATCTACTAAGTTTTTAGCAACTCTTTGTCTTCGATACTCTGATGTTACGTATACTTCGTCTACTTGACCATATAATATATTACTAACTAAATCTTGTTTCATAGAAGCAATACCATAACCAATAACCTGCTGATTTTCATTAATTGCTACAAAAACCACACCATATTTTGATTGGATATATTGTTCTATTTGCTCTTGGATTCCCTTTTTATCACTCTCATCTAATTCACATTCTGCAGTTTCTATGGCATTGTTATTCCATAATTCTATAATTTGCTTTATGCACTCTTGGTTAACTACACCACTGTTAATTTGCTTGATACGTGTTTTCATTCCTATTTCCTCCTTCTATTAATTTTTCAGAATATAATTTAATAAACTCCTTATAATGAGGTGAAAATTCATTTTGTTGATAAATTAAAGATTTTGGGGCTTATACAAAAAAACTTGTAGCCCATCACTACAAGTTCTTTTTAAGGTAAGGTGACAAAAGGGTAACACAAACTATCTTAACAGGCATATTACAAAAGCATAGGGATGATGCTTGATAGGTTTATTATATAACAAATATTAACATTTAGAGATTATAATTTTGAAAATTATGTGAATTAATAAAATGGAAAGGTTTATTGTGTTTATATTCCTTAAAAATCCATTTTCTCATTTCATATAAAACACTTTAAATCAACATCGATATCGTAATAAGTTAGTAAAAATATAGATATAGGGTCACCATACACATCCATCAACTTAAGAATTCAGAATTACCCCAAAACAGAAAATGAAAGCTTCTCCTTTCTTATTTTTTGAGGAAGGAGAATTCTATTGGTGATATTTTAAAATTATAGGATTATTATACTTTTTTCTTGATTTTTATAAAATCCATCCTCTAGTATAAACATATAAATCTAATTATTCCCATTTTTTCAAATTGATGATAGATAATTAGATTTATGTAATAAAGTTTATAAAAAATCAGGAGGGATATGTGTGTTTTCAAAATGGAAAAAAGGATTCGTAACTACTTTATTTGCACTAACAACGTTTTCAACAGTAGCAGCTGCTGAAGAACTGCCTGCAGATCAACCAAAATGGCAGAATTGGGTTCGTGAACATGCGGTTAAATTACAAGAACCAACTGCTAGTTCGAATGAAGATTTATCATTTTTGAAACAAACCTTACAGGGCAAACGTATTGTTTCACTAGGTGAGTCTACTCATGGTTCAACAGAAATGAATCAATCAAAGGTTCGTATCATTAAGTATTTGCATGAAGAAATGGGTTATGATGTGATTGCATTTGAATCAGGCTTTGCGGAAGCGAATGCTGTGTATCAAAATATAGATGATTTAACAGCGGAACAAGCCATGAAGAAAGCTATTTATGATGTTTGGTATACAGAAGATGTGGAAGAATTATTTCAATATATAAAAGAACAAAAAGAAAAAGGAACACCTCTTGTTTTAACGGGATTTGATATACAAATACCTGGGGATGCTGCGACTGCTATATTTGCAACATCTGCAAATGAATGGATTGGGAAATTGAATCCTGAAATAGGTAAATTACTTGTAGAAGCAGAAGGAGAAATCGTGAAATATCGTTCTGTCTCTTCTTATAAGGAATTTGAAGCAATGCAGGCATCCCTTTTGGACAAATACGAAAAAATAAAAGAGTTTATCCAACAACATAAAAATGAATTGCAACAAGTAGCGCCTAAAGCATCCTATGATGTAAATCTTCTAGAAAAGTCAATTAAGATTCGAATCGATACGCTTAAAACATATATCCCAAATGAAGTGAAAGAGCGGAAGAATATTCCACCTGAAAAATATCCAGATGATTTCGCAGTTTACACTCGAGATCAAAGGATGGCACAGAATTTAGCATGGTTAAGCGAGATGCAATTTAAGAATAAAAAAATGATTGTGTGGGGACACAATTATCATATTAGAAAACAAAATTCTAATATGATTCAAGCCGCATCCCCACTCCCATTCCCAAATATGATGGATATGATACCACAGTATTTGAAAAATCAAATGTACACAGTCGGTTTATTTGCATATAGTGGTAGCAGTTTAGTTTCGGATAATACACAGATTAAAAATGTAAAGGAAACGCATCAAGCCAATAGTGTCGAAGAAATTTTGAAAGCTGCACAACATCCGCAAGTATTTGTAAATTTAAAAGGTGAGGAAAATCGCCCTGAAACCTCTTGGATGTATATGCCTATTATCGGGCAGTATTGGGGATTTATAGATGAAATCATGATTCCTAACCAACAATATGATGGTATTCTATGGCTAGAGCATATTAGCCCTTCACGAATTAAATAAAACAAAAAGGAGCTGTCCCATAAGTCGAATTTTTGACTATGTGATACTCCTTTTTGCTTTATAGGGGTCACCATCATCTCCAGCAACTTAAAATTTTATAGCGCCCCCAGAACGAAATTTTGGGTTCTGGTGCAAAAACTATAAGACTTATGTAACTAATCTCTGAAATTTAGACATACTGATACTAGTACTCTAAAAAAGGACGTGATCAGTATGGAAAAGCAAAACCTATTTAAGGGGTCCCGCCAACCAAATGACATAAAACCCACGCTAAGACATTTTTTGGAAGATGAAAACCAGATTTTTCTTCGCTAAGCGTAAAACTCATTAAATAAGTTGCCCTAAATAAGTGTTGCAAATTAGTTTTCGATAATACACGATATTTGTAGCGAAATAGGGGTACGGCAACGATTCAAAGAATGACCCGCCACATCTGAAAATTTTTCCAATTGTGGCGGGTACTTATTATTATACTTTGTCTTGTAGTTTCCTATATAAAGCTGATCTAGAAACATTGGTAATTTCGCAAATTTGTTTCACTGTCATATTCCCTTCTTCATACAGCTTAAGTGCATAATCCATTCCAGCATGCTTTTCATGATACTTTTTAACTCGCCCTTGATATTTTCCTTCTTTTTTTGCAAGGTCAATCCCCTCACGTTGACGCATTCGAATTAAGTCACGTTCTAATTGGTTTACTCCCCCCATTACGGTCATCAAGAAATGACTATATGGATTTTCTTCAGATAAATCCAACCAAGTATCTTTTAATGATTTTAAGTTTGCCTTTTTAGTTTTTATGTAATCAACTAGTTCAAATAGATCTCTCGTACTACGAGTAATCCGGGTTAGGTCAGTCACATAAATTGTATCGCCTACTCCCAGGTCATTTAACATATTTTGAAGTTCAGGCCTGTCTTGTGTAGCACCTGACACTTTTTCTTCATATATAATGTCTATTCCAATTTCCTTCATTTGTTTTAATTGTCTCTTAGGGTTCTGATCAACAGAACTTACGCGTACATACCCTATTTTTCTCATATTCTACTCTCCTATTTTGAAACAAGTCATATGGGACACTCTAAAGTACCATTATACCAGACTCAAAGAAACATCCCAATAGGGTTTACTCTATTGGGATGGTTAGTGCTGAAAAATATTAAATTCGTTCATTCCATAATCCTCGGTGTACAAAACTTTGATTTTACTTATTCTAAGCGACATCATCAATCTGAGTTTGGAGAATCCCTTAGCATAAATAGATAGAAAGCCGAATCATAAGATCCGGCTTTGGTTAATTTATTGTTCTTTTTTAACTTCTGGTTTAACTGTATAAGTGTAACCTTCGTTAATAGGAGTGTAATCTTCGTTAGTAGATACATCCGTGTCGCTAGATGTAACAGCAAGTGCTCTAGGTCCCGCTGCAACAGGTTTTACAGTTACAGAGAATTCTGTTCCATATTGAGCTTCGTATTTACCACGTCCTATTAAAGATACCGTTCCATCATCACTATTAAATTTTGCAATTTCAAAAATACTTTTATCTTTTTGCCAAACATCATTTACTAAGGAACCCAAACTGTGCGATACTTTTCCAAGACCATCATGATACGTATAGCCTGCCTCAAATTTAGATAAAAGCTTTACATTTCCGCTGATTTTATTAGTATTTAAAGTTACCATAACTTCTACAGCTGAATGAGCAGGAACTACGATATTTTGCGGGCTAGCGGTATAAGTATAACTTTCGGACTTTGTAGTTTCATTTGTATTTGAGAAATTATATTCAGTAGATAGTTCAACACTTGCCTCTCCGATAGTCGGAATACCAAACGATACACTAGTAGATACTCCTAAGTTAAATCCATGTGTAGTGGAACTAGAAACAGATTGCTCAATTGTCTTTGAGAATTCATTTGTAGTGAAGGTCTGATCCTGATCTGTAGTATTCTTGAAAGTTGACTTACCCACAAACAGAGTTTGTGAATTTTTAATAACAGGATTACCATCTTCTTCTACTGATGATCCGAGAACCTTATCAAGCTTAAACGTAGGATTCGTATAATATTGGTGATCCTGGTGAAGCCAGCTAAACATCTTTTTGAACGGCTCATCCCAATTTTCAATATAAGGATTTACTTGTCCTGCTGTAACATTTTGAATCGGGCTAATTTGAGCTGCACTTGCTGAATTTGGGGATGCGAATGCAAATGAAGTACCAATAGCTCCAATCATAGCAAGTGATAAAATTTGTTTAGTCTTCTTATTGTTTTTTGACATATTACTAGCTCCTCTTTTGAGATTATAAAATTCTAAGTTATTTTGTATGTATAACAATTGAATTACTATTATTCTATAAAATAGGTAAATTTTACTTAAGGGATTCAGCACCCATTACAGCACAGTATCCTACTCGGACTAAGAGATTGTATTTTACACAAATACTGCGAATAATCCCTTCAAATTTTTTGGAAATTTCCGTCCATTGAGTTCACAAGCTCTGTTCTACTTAATTTAGAATATTAAAATGTACATACTGAAATACGATTTTGCAAACTTAAAATACAAATGCAAAAGAAATAAAAACTTTTTCTATCCCTATTCCTCTTACCTTTATAGAATGTAAGGGCCTTACATTATTAAAACACCGTAATCGTTTTCAGTCTCCTTTCATATTTCTTATAATCATGTTGATAAGTTCATATTAGTTTATATATCTTTCAAGACCCTTGCATAAGTATTACAAAAGTCTTGCAAAATATAATAAAAGAGTAACACCACATCGCTATCAATTTAAGAAATGCATTCTTCCATAAAACGAAAAAACTGAATTAAATACCTATGAATAACTACAAAATTGCGAAACACCTTCAATATGGGCCCACCCCATGCCCATCAAGCAAAGATTAAGTAAAACCTCGTACCCTTCGTATTGGTTAGCACCGACAATTGCATTTATCAAACACTTACTTAATCTTTATGAAAAAAATAGAGTAAAATATCTTACCATCCAAAAACAAAGGAAGAATGTGAGTACAGGTTATGTTTTGTTCTGCATAACAGCAACTTCTATACCCAAAAATTAAAATGGATTTATATAGGTAAGAGGTAATAAATTACGAATCATATAGGAACCTACAATTTTATGAATTACACGAAAAAGGACATAGAATATGGATTCTATGTCCTTTTTACAGCGTGATTTAGAAAATAAGGAGTTTTTTCGTTCAAACTTATTTTTCTAACACATCTGAACGAACTAGTTTTAAATCATCTGTTTTAATTGCACCTGTCGAAGTAGATGATACGTTTACTTTAGTAGATGTATCCCAATAATGGCCGCCTTGCCAGAACTGTGCGAAAGGTGATTTTACTGTTTTATTTACAATTCCAGCAGCTACTGAACCTGGTTTTAATGTATATTCAGCAGTAACTTGATATAATGCGGCTGTAATCGTTCTATCTGATTCGTTCGTAAGACTAAATTTACGGGATACCGTTTGTTCTTCACTTAATGAGATACTTGTACCAAATGTACTTTGGAACTCATAGCTTGCTCCAATTTCGAAAACATCTTCAATACCAAAACCAGCATTTACACCTACCGTGTGAGCAAATGATTGTGATTGTTCATTTGTCATGCCTGTTTTGATATCAAATGTTACCTCGTATCCTGTATTTTTAGCTGGAATGGATGCGGATCCACCAGGAACTTTCTTCAGATATTTCTTTTCAGTTAATACAGCATCTTTTAGTGGGTTAAATGGTGTTTTCGCTGAATAACCAATTGTTACGGCCTTTTCAGCACCCCAATTATTGTCGCCCCAAATTACTTGGATTCCAAGTTCATCTAAACTTTTCTTTCCGAATTCCTCTAGAATAGCTCTTTTTAAGCCGCCTGGTCCTTCAAAAAATTCTGGTAACCACGATGAATCTTCAGCTTCGCTTTTTTCGTAATATTTAGATTGCAATATCTTTTGCACATCAGGATCATTTGGATTTTGCGCATAACGTGTATGGAAGAAGTTTTCCAACGCTTCCAGAACAAGTCCTTTTACAAAGGACTCTCCATAAGTGCTTCCAAAATATTCTTCGATTTGGGATTGGCTATATCCCATAGATTGTAAGTCATAATAAAATCTAGGTGGCGGATCCATATGTTTTAGTTCTTTGTTTCTCCAATCCCCAATAATTTTATTACCATTTGTATAATTATAATCTAAATATAAATATTGAAGAGGTTTTGCTTCTTTGATATGAGGTGGTGTAACAGATGGAAAATTCGCTCTAATAATATGATTATTAATATAATCTGCATTAAACTCTTGGTTTACATTAGAATTTTCTTCAGATACCTGTCCATCTTTAAGGTTTAATGATGGATTTTCTTTTTCAACAGAAGTGATTGCACTAGAAGCTGAAGATACTGTACTTGCTTCTGCTTTTAAAGAGAAAATGGGACTTGCTAAAACAGCAAATGCTAATGCTGTAGGAATCACTTTTTTCTTATTAATCATGTGATTTCTTCCTTTCTTTCTTTCATTATTTTTATGAACCTATAAAACATAAAATTATACCGTACATTGCTTATACTTTTTTATACGGATCAAAATTACATATTTGTATATTAATATTAAAATATTTCACTTTCCTTTCGTAAATGTTACAAAAGTCTTTCAATCACCTTATTTTTTTCTGATGTAACAGGAAGAGTAAACCAAAACTCACTCCCTTGTTTACCATCTGAACGATCTCGCACACCAATTTCGCCTTTGTGCATTTCAATTAATGATTGTGCAATGGCTAATCCAAGTCCAGATCCCCCAGATTGTGAGCTTCTTGATGGATCTGTTCTAAAAAAGCGTTCAAATATGCGCAGTTGATCACTATAAGCAATGCCTTCTCCTTCATCACGTACAATGAATTGAACGTGATGCTTCTGTTTATTTTCCTCTACAATTAACTCAATCGTTCCAGACACTGGAGAATATCGAATTGCATTATGTAACAAATTACTGATAACCCGTGCTATCTTACAAGGCATAATCCAGAGCTTCGGCAATGTATCAGAAACTTGTAATTGCAAATGGATCTGTTTTTCTTCTAATAAAATAGAATGTGAACCTAGTACTTCTAATAGAATACGATCCATATGTGTGAAACTTGGATAAAAATCTTCTTGTCCAAGTTCTAACTTAGAAAGATCAAATAAGTCATTAATTAATCCACTTAATCGTTGTATTTCTTTATGGATTGTCGTTAAGTGCTGTGTTTTCATTTCGGGATTTGCAATTACATCATCTTGTAATGCTTCAATCATCAATTGTATGCTAGCCATAGGTGTTCGTAAGTCATGTGAAATATTCGCAATGAGCTCTGTACGTGCTTTTTCTCCTTCTTCTAATTTAGTAAACCCTTCTTTTAATTTTTTAGCCATTTGTTGAAAAGCTGCCGCTAATTCTTTAAACTCTTGTGGTCCTCGTCCAATTCTATACATCGCTCCAAATTGTCTATCGCTAAATTGTTTTGTTAATGCAATTAAATTTTGAATAGATTCCGTAATAGAGCGTGTTAATAACCAGTAAATCATCGTTGAAAGCGCCAATGCTAGGGTTATAATTCCTATAAATAGCTGTGTTTGTTCTGGTCTAAGTAACATTTTCATTTCGCTATACCAGATAGCAATTACCATAATGCTGGCGCTTAATAAATTCATCAATAACAATTGATTCCGTAATTTCATATTGTATTTCCCCCAGTTGTCTCAGACCAATAACTTGTGCTTCTCTAACTCTTCATATAGATGATTCATTAACACAGTTACTACCTTAATCTCCTCGTATTCAAGCTCCCAAATTTGTTCAAGAATTCGAGAGCGTATAAATGTTTTTTGTAATACAAAGTACCTTAAGTACCCCTTGTTATAAAATAAAACTAATATCAGTAAGCACATCTTAGCTTAAATACCTTTCAATTTTCTTGCAAAAATATAACAAAATTCTTTCAGGAATATCATTAAAAATCAAAAGGCTTAATTGAAGTCGCTAAGCTAACTTCTCATTGTATTTCTCGTATGACACTGTATCGTAAGATACTATAGTCAACTGATAATCTAATGGAGAAAATGAGTAGTTAAATTAATAGTTTACAAAGATGTTAGCATGACAAGAAAATACTTCAATCCAACATCCACTGAGCTACAGCATGCTTTAGACAAGGTATTTTCTTGCATTTTAGAAAGGAGAAAAATATGTCCTCAAAACGTGCAAGAGAATTATTGACACTAGATCAACGCTTAGAGTTTGTATCCATTTCAGAACAAATTAGTGAGTACGAATTAGGAAGTTATTACACCTTGTCCCCATATGATATCGAAATTATTAAGCGCCATCGTAGAGATCATAATAAGTTAGGATTTGCTTTACAACTTTGTATGCTTAGGTTTCCGGATTGGACTTTATCAGATGTTCATCATATACCTGATTGTGTTGTAAACTATATAGCTAAACAGCTACAAATTAGCGCAAAAGAAATACGTATATATGCCGAACGTGAGCAAACTAAACATGAGCATCTCGAAGAAATTAGAAAAGAATACGGATTTCAGAATTTTACTATTCGTGAATACCGTGTCGTGTCTAAAGTTTTGTTACGATATGCATTAGAAAATGGAAATGCTCTACATTTAATTCAAATAACTATTGAAGAATTAAGAAAGAGAAAGATTATCTTACCAGCTATGACTACAATAGAACGGATGGTATGGGAAGTTAGGCGGCGTGCGGAAGAAAAGATATTTCGATTACTTAGTTCGTCTCTAACCATGGAACATATCGAAAAATTGAATCGGCTCTTACTTCGGATGGAAGACGGTCCCAAAACATATTTGGCATGGTTACGTGAAATACCAAGCTCTTATTCTCCTGATTCTTTTCTCAAAGTAGTTGAAAAACTTGAATATATCCGGAATTTACAATTACAAATCGACACAGGAGACTTACATCCAAATAGATTACGACAATTATCTAAAATTGGTTCAAGGTATGAGCCCCACTCTTTTCGAAGATTTGATAATTCTAAAAAACATGCTATTTTAGTTGTTTATCTCCTTGAATTAATTCAGGATCTGACGGATCAAGCATTTGAGATACATGATCGTCAGATTATGTCTTTATTGTCCAAGGGGAGGAAAGCTCAAGAAGAACGACAAAAACAAAACGGGAAATCGATTAATGAAAAAGTGGTTCACTTTGCCGACTTAGGAGAAGCGCTCATCAAAGCTCGGGATGAAGGAATGAATCCTTATATAGTATTAGAAATGATAATGCCTTGGGAAAAGTTAGTTCAATCTGTAGAAGAAGCAAAACAATTAGCACGCCCTATTGATTATGACTATTTAGATTTATTAGAGAAAAAATTTTACACGTTAAGAAAGTATACACCAACACTGTTAAAGTCATTTGAGTTTCATTCTACTAAATCAACGGAACCGTTAATACGTGCAATACATACTATTAGAGAAATGAACGAAACAGGTAAACGGAAAGTACCAGAAGGTGCACCGCTTGATTTCGTATCAAATAGGTGGCAAAAGCATGTATACGATGAAGATGGGACCATTAACAGACATTACTATGAAATGGCTGTTTTAACTGAACTCCGAAACTCTATTCGATCAGGAAATATATCCATTATTGGTAGTAGACAGCATAGGGATTTTGATGAGTACCTTATTTCAAAAGAAGAATGGGACGAGATTCATCCTGAAACATCCGAGTTAGCCGTTAGTTTATCTGCAAGTGAATATTTAGAGGAACGAACAGATTCACTATTAAAACGATTACAATGGGTGTCAAGTCATATAGGCGAATTGAGCGGGGTAAGCTTAGAGAATGGTAGACTGCATTTAAGCCGATTAGAGAAAGACACACCTCAAGAAGCAAAAGAATTTAGCTCAGCTCTTTATGAGCTACTTCCGCGTGTGAAGCTTACTGACTTATTAATGGAAGTAGCTCAGTGGACTGGTTTCCATGAACAGTTTGTTCATGCTTCAACCAATCGTGTGCCAAATGAGGAAGAAACCACTATTCTTATGGCTGCACTTATGGCACTAGGAACAAACATAGGGATGACAAAAATGGCTGAAGCTACGCCTGGCATCTCTTATAGGCAAATGGCAAATGCAACACAATGGAGATTATATGAAGACGCAATGAGTAAAGCGCAATCTGTACTTGTTAATTTCCATCATAAATTATCTCTCTCCTCTTATTGGGGAGATGGAACAACCGCTTCATCAGATGGAATGCGAGTGCAGATTGGTGTTTCTGCACTCCATGCAGATGCTAATCCTCATTACGGCACTGGAAAAGGTGCTACAATTTATCGTTTTGTCAGTGATCAATTTTCAAGTTTTTATACAAAGGTTATTAATACAAACGCTAGAGATGCTGTACACGTCATTGATGGACTCCTTCACCATGAGACTGATTTAGCAATTGAAGAGCATTATACAGATACAGCTGGTTATACTGACCAAGTTTTTGGTTTAGCTCATCTACTCGGTTTTCGTTTTGCACCACGTTTACGAGATCTAGCTGACTCAAAGCTTTACACGATAGGAAAATCTAGTGATTTTCCACAACTAGAAAAATTATTGCGTGGTCAGATCAATGCTAATGTTATTCAAAAAAATTACGATGATGTATTACGATTAGCTCATTCTATTCGAAAAGGCACTGTATCGGCTTCTCTCATTATGGGGAAACTTGGTTCTTACGCTCGACAAAATAGTTTGGCTACAGCACTTCGCGAAATGGGAAGAATTGAAAAAACAATTTTCATCTTAGACTACATCTCAAGTGAAACATTAAGACGGAAAATTCATCGAGGATTAAATAAAGGTGAAGCTATGAATTCTCTGGCCAGATCTATTTTTTTTGGTAAGCGTGGAGAGCTACGTGAACGTGCGCTACAGGATCAGCTCCAAAGGGCAAGTGCATTAAATATTATTATTAATGCCATCAGTATATGGAATACGGTATATTTAACCAAAGCGATAGAATATAAGAAAAAGAAGGGTTTCATACAAGAAGAATTGTTACATCATATTTCACCGCTAGGGTGGGAACATATCAACTTCCTTGGGGAGTATAAATTTAAATTCAAACAATCAACTACTTTAGAATCATTAAGACCACTCCGGAAGTAAAATACCAAAGCCGAAATTCCTTAACGTGGGAAAATCGGCTTTTTATTTTCCAAAAAATGTATTAGCGTGGGTTTTATGTCATTTTGTTGGCGGTACCCCTTTAAGTGGAAACATTATCAGCCTGAACTAATCTTATTAACAGTAAGGTGGTACCTACGGTACAATTTGAGCTTCCGTAACCTGGTGGAAATGATGGAGGAAAGAGGATTATCCATTGCTCACACAACGATTATGCGCTGGGTCCATCAATATGGACCTCAATTAGAAGAGAAAGTACGACATCATCTAAAATCAACAAATGATTCATGGAGAGTCGATGAAACCTATATTAAAGTAAAAGGGCAATGGATGTATTTATATCGTGCCGTTGATTCAGAAGGGAATACCATTGATTTTTATCTAAGTAAATCAAGGGATAAACAAGCCGCCAAGTGTTTTTTCAAGAAAGCCCTGGCTTTTTCATACGTTTCTAAACCTCGCGTGATAACAGTAGATAAGAAGCCTGCCTATCCTGTAGCAATTCAAGCGTTAAAAGAAGAAAAACTTATGCCTGAAGGCATACAGCTAAGACAAGTTAGTTATCTCAATAATATAGTGGAACAAGATCATCGTTTTATTAAGAAACGTGTGCGTTCTATGTTAGGGTTCAAGTCGTATGAAACAGCCACTTCTATATTGAGCGGCGTTGAAGCCATGCATATGATGAAAAAAGGAAAACTTAACCTACAGGTGAAGTCTGCTCAAAATGAAGTTGGGTTCATACATAAGTTGTTTGGAATTGCATCATAATCTGTCATTGAATAGGCCATGTAGGTTCTATATCTCTATCAAATGGTTTTTGCACCAGAACCAAAAATATAAATATCTATGCTCTAACGTCAAGTTGATGAGCTTGTATGAATTTGAAAAAATGATATTTCAACAAGAAAACGTGCTTCAATTGCTAATGAATAATAGACAGAATGAGAGCAAGTGGTTTGATTTTTCATTCATAAATTATCATGAAAAGAATGATAAGGGAGTAATTGAAGAAATCTCTCAAACAAGCGAAAATATGCAAGAGATTTTAATGGAATTCACACAGGAATTAGTCAAAGAAGGTCTCATATCACGATGATAAGCAAAATGATAGTTTTCAATATTCTCTTTTAATGAGTTAGCGTCAGGATTTTGCCTTAATACAATGATTTAGCGGATCGTCTTGCAAAATATGCAACAAATCTATAAATAATCACGTTCATAAAGTATGTAGATAATTCAATGAACTAATAAAAAAGCTATCTTATTCAAGATAGCTTTTTTATTAGGGGTAGCACCACATCGCTATCAAGCTAATATTTTGAAGTACCCCCTAAACAAAAATTCCATCTCACTTTTTTGTTTTATAGATTATTAATTTCTTTTAACACATGAAGATTTCGTTCAAACTCAAATAAAAATAGAGTCTCAAGATTCTTTTCTTGAGACTCTATTTTTTATTTCAAAAAGGAAATCATGATTTTCTCTAATTCAGCCTTATTTAAAACATCATCAATGATTACAATTTGATAGGAACTGTCCTTTCCTTTTTCCATAATCGCTGATTGATAAATCGTATAACTGAACTCCCCTTTTTTATATCTTGAATTAATAATTGGCTTTGGTTTTCCAAGTGTAATATCTGTATCAACTTTTTCCTTCTTTAGCTTATAGCCTTTTGCTGTATAAGTTGGTTTTTTAATTGGAAAATCCACCAATTTCTGCGCTTCCTTAACTGTATATCTGAAATGTGAATAGATTTTTTCCCAATAATGGGCCAAGAGCGTTGCCAATTTCCTCTGATTTTTTTCATCTTCTGGTTTTAAATGCTCAAGGCTACCTAGGGCTATTGTCTTTTTATCTATGATATACGCCTCTGTTTGCAATTTGATCACCTTTATATCTGCATCGACACCAAATTGGTTACGTTGAGCAGCACACTGACTTTGAGTATTGTATAATGGAAATATCCTCAGAATATAATTGTTTCAGGATTGAAGTACCTGTTTTTTGTTGAATTCTTTTGCTCCTCGATGGGTCAATATGCAGCATATGATGCAACATACAGTTGCCGCTAGTAATACATAGAAACCACCATTCCATCCTACCTTGTCAACCATTACACCAAAGAGTGTAGTACCTAAAGATGCACCTAGAATGTAACTCATAAAACCTCGCAAACCAACCGCAGAACCAACGGCGAAAGGTGGAACCACCTCCATAGTTTGTACTGAAGCCAGAAACTGCGGAATGTAAATCAAGCATCCAATAATAGCAGCGAAAATAGTGACCCAATGTAAAGATGTACTTTGCCAGTAACCAATGATACAGATGAATATCAATGTCATAGCAATGATTGCTGGCGGCATGCGGTGCCCTTTGAATAACTTGTCTGATAGATAACCGGCCAGAAGAGTAGAAGGAATGGCTGCCCATTCAAAGAATAAAAAGGCAACACTCATCTCTTCTTTAGTGAAATGTTTTACATTCAACAAATAAATGGGCAACCAGCTTATAATGCCGAAACGAACCATGTAAACAAAAACATCTACCAAGGAAACGAACCATGCATTTTTGTTAAATAAAACATAATTCCTAAAAATCTGCCAAGCATTCATGTCTACTGGCGGTTTGGAATCAGCCCTTTGTTGCATTTTCGAATCGGGTTCATCCTTGATGATTTCGCTTAACGGAGGCAAGCCCTCGCTTACCGGTGAGCCTTTAATAAGGGTTAGTATCACCATTGCAATAACAATAGCTATTGCAGCCGGAACCTGGTAGTTTGCCGCTTGCCAGTGATTGGAGCCTAACATCGCAAAACTGACACCAACGATAGGCGCTACGATGCCTCCACCTATATTGTGCGAAATATTCCATATGGCACCGACAGTTCCTCTTTCCTTACGCGGGAACCAGTTTGCAATAGTAATAAAGCTAGGTCCAACTCCCATTCCCTGAAAAAATCCATTGAGAACAACGAGAACTGCAAACATCCAGAATGCGGTGCTGAAGCCCATCATAATATTGACCATAGCGCACAGAAGCAAACCAAGCGCCATATACCTTTTAGGATTAGCTTTGTCTGCTATACTACTCATTAAACCCTTACTAATTCCATAAGCGATAAGCATGGAACTGCTTAATAATCCTACTTCTGTGGCACTAAGATTGAGTTGTTCCTTCAGATAAGGAGTAGATAAGGCAAAATTGTTACGTACTATATAGTAAGCTATATAACCGAAGAACACGCCTAATAAAGATTGTAGCCGGAAAAGCCTATAGGTTTTTTGAACCTGGTCTGATGCTATTTTTGTAGTAGCGATTTTAGGTTTCAAAAATGAGAACATACTATCTACCTCGATTTCTTTACTTTGATTTACGGAAAAAACTTAGATTGGCATGAAATTTAGTATTTCAATAGAGGCCAACTTGTCGGAAACGTTTTCAAAAATACTTGTGTTAGATCATCCCTCCTTTGTTAAATTATCTTATATGTCAACTCGTTAAACTATCAGCAAATATCTGATTTTATGTAAGATAATATCCTACATAAAACCATTTATGGCTATTTGCTGTCACACCTTCGACATAAATAGTAGTTTTGTATACAATCTTCCATAGATTTCGTGGATCGTTCTGAAGTAATATATAAATATAAATTTTGAAAACCCTGAATCGAGTAGGATTCGGTAAATCGGATTCAATTAGGGTATTTTCACATATTACATAAATCCCTCGCCTGCAAGAATGGAGGAAAGTATGATAAATTGGTTGAGGCTTTTTTTTATATTGCTTATTACTTTACTTTCAATAGGATGTCAGCATGAGCGTTCAAGCCCTCAAATTATTTTCTCCGAATCTGACACCATGCCTGTTAGTTCACAAGGTGACAAGCCCTCTCCTATACGGATCGCAATTTCAAGTGTATTATCACCGACTGATACAATTATGTACTATAGGAAAATAGCTAACTATATTGGAGAGAAGCTTCATAGACCTGTAATTCTAATTCAGCGCAAGAGTTATAATGAA
Source organism: Bacillus pseudomycoides (assembly GCF_022811845.1). NCBI lineage: Bacteria > Bacillati > Bacillota > Bacilli > Caryophanales > Bacillaceae > Bacillus > Bacillus pseudomycoides. Next base: position 172,302 of record NZ_CP064268.1, on the reverse strand, counting down.
ATTAGTATGCTGATGATGAATGGAGGTGCTGATATAGCCATACTTTCAACAGGAGCATATATTACCTACAGACATGTTGAAGGACTTGAAGCAATTGCCATGCAAGAGCGAATGGGAGTTCCATATTATTATGGTTATGTCGTCGTAAACAGCAAAAATGAACTATCCAGTATACATGATTTAAGAGGGAAAAACATTGCTTTTAGCGATCCAACCAGTTATTCCGGATTTATTTTTGTGAGGAAAAAATTAGCTGAATTAAGTGAAACGCCCGAGCATTTCTTTAGTCGTTATGTTTTTACATATAATCATGAAAGCTCCCTAAGCGCTGTAATAAATGGTGTTGTTGACGCCGCAGCTGTTGATAGCTTAGTCTTTGAGCGTACCAAACTTAAAAATCCAGAACTGATTAAGGATTTGAAAATTATTGAAAAAACGGAACCGATTGGTACCGGTCCTGTTGTCATCAGCAGTAATTTACCTGATGAAGAGAAGCGAATTATCAAGGAAAGTTTCATTTCTATGCACGAACAAAAAATAATAAAACCAGCGTTTCAGGGACTGTTCATTGATCGTTTTGTTCCATTTGAACCCCAATTATATGAGGGTCACCTATGAAATGGATGAATAAATTACAAATAAACCAAAAGATATTTGGAGCTATATTCGTTTCGCTACTCTTTCTCGCTCTAGTATTGGGATGCATCATTTGGGAATCACTCACAAAAATCATGACAGAGGACCTTAAGAAACGTGGTGTAAATATTGCTGAAAATATTGCGGCATTGTCTTCGGATTACATTCTGACTGATGACTACTATTCGATTCATCTTCTCATTACCCGGGCACAGGAAGCTAACAAAGACGTTCGTTATATACTGGTCATTAACAATAATAATGTTCTTGTCGGAAATACATTCTCCAAACACTTACCGAAAGGAATATTAAACGCACATAAGCCTGATGATATCAATACTGGAAATTACGCTATACTAACTTCAGATGAAGGAAATATCCATGACATACTGGTTCCAATCGAAGAGGGAGATGTAGGATTTGTTAGAGTTGGTATGGCAGAAAAACAGGCGAAAAGCTATATTTTTACTAAAATAATAGAATTGGTTATTGCTACATTTTTGGTCTGTATGGGGGCTGCAGGTATAGCTTATTATGTGACTCGTATCATTACTCGACCAATCAATAGTTTAGTTGATACAGCAACAGGCATATCAGCCGGTAATTTATCCTTAAGGGCTAAAGCAGAGAGTGACGATGAAGTTGGAAAATTAGCACGGGCTTTTAATGAAATGGCTGACAACCTAATTAGTTCCAGCACTGCAGTAGAAAAATTATTGAAGGAACTTCAAGAAAAGGATGCCCTTCGAGATACGTTGATTTTGAAACTATTATCCGCTCATGAGGAGGAGAGAAAAAGAATTTCTCGTGAACTTCATGATGAAACAAGCCAAGCCCTTACTTTTCTAATGGTTACAATGCGGATTTTGGCTAATGAAGTTAAAGATATCGAGCAACAGGAGCTACTTAATGTAAGCCGAGAAACTGCGGCAAGTATTTTGCGAGAAATTAGAGATTTAGCGGTAGAATTAAGACCACCCATTCTTGATGATATAGGTTTAATTCCGGCATTAAGGAAACATGCAAGAAAGTTTGAAGAAAAATTCGCTCTTACTGTAATTCTACACGTTCCCGATGATGACATTGCTGCCATAGATAGTCATACTGCTGTAGCACTATACCGAATTGTTCAAGAAAGTCTTACCAATGTAGTGAAACATACAGTAGCAACTGAGATTGTGATTAACATGGAAATCAAGGATTGTTCTATCGAGTTAAGCATCCATGATAACGGTCACGGTATACGTGAGACCGATTTTGAAAAAGCTCGCCAGCAAAATCGGATCGGAATATATGGAATGAAGGAAAGAGCCGAATTACTGGATGGTTCATTTTTTATCAAAACTCACAATATCGGTGGGACCGAAGTTAGGGTGTCTATCCCATTAAAACAGAGAGAAGGGTGTCATGATGAAAAAGACAATCAACATAATGCTAGTTGATGACCATGCCTTGATGAGATCAGGTTTAAAACTACTATTGCAAAAAAGACCGTCCTTAAAAGTTGTAGGTGAAGCCTCTGATGGACTTGAAGCACTCCGGCTTTACGACATTTTAAGGCCCGATATTCTGATATTGGATATATCTTTGCCGCGCTTAGACGGAATCCAAGTTCTCACAGAGATTAAATTACGTTATGAACAAGCGAAAGTCATAGTGCTCACCATGCACGAAGACGAAGACTATATAACATTAATCATGAACGCGGGAGCTTCAGGTTACGTCCCTAAAGCAGCCGTAGATGAAGAATTATACACTGCTATTGATTCCGTTATGGATGGATACCTATACCTTCGCCCAAAGGAAATTTCAACGATGCTAAAAAGATTGCAAAACGAAACAGAGTCCCGAAATCCTTATGTAATTCTAAGCCCACGTGAACGGGAGGTATTGCAGTTTCTTGTTAAAGGATTTTCATTGTCTGAAATTGCTCAAGAATTAACTATCAGTATAAAAACGGTTGATACTCATAAGACGAGAATGTTGAACAAACTTAATCTTTCTAAAAAAAGTGAACTTGTTCAATATGCCATAAAGTATAATTTAATAAACATGATATAACGGGGTAATGTATGTTATAAAAGATCTTATCTCTTCCGACATCCTTATCATATAGCTTTTTTAGGTTCTGTTGCAAAGTTTCCGAAGACATAAAGAAAAAGAATCCCTTATGATTTCTGGGATTCTTTTTCTTGTTTAAAGTTTGCTCATACAAATGATCTGCACATCAATTCATTCTTGATATACAGATCATTTGTATGATATTTTTTTACATATAATTGCAATTGCGGAATAATGAACTTACATTACTGCTTTTAAAAGCTCTCCTACTAATGGGATGATTCCACCTAAGAATGATAAAACTGCCATTGCGATTGTCATATTATTTCCTCCTCTTATTTTGTATAGTAAGATGTTGTAAATCTTTATACCCTTATAATAGTAAGCGCTTACATATATATCAATACATTTTGATATGCAATATTACATATAACATAAGCTGGTCTGGTTCTGTTGCAAAGTTTTCTAAAGTAAGCTAAACTCTGTAAAAAACAAACAAGGAGTGGAACAAGATCATCGTTTTATTAAGAAACGTGTGCGTTCTATGCTAGGGTTCAAGTCATTTAAAACGGCAACCTCTATATTGAGTGGCGTTGAAGCTATGCATATGATAAAAAAGGGACAGATTGATTTACAGAATCTGATATTATCCCCTTAAGGTAGACAGTGTAAAAAGACCATGAATAAACATGGATGTTACACTTTTACTTGGAGGGGATTTTATTATGGTTAAAAAAGGGGATAAATTTCAAACTTATTCAGATGAATTAAAGATACAAGTTGTAAAAAGTTATTTAAATGGTGAGGGCAGCCAAACAGCTATAGCTAAGAAATATAAGCTGAAAAGTAGAACACAGTTAATGAATTGGTTCCGAAGATATCAAGAAACAGGCGATATTTCAGACTTGCGGGGAAACAACGGCGGCAATAACGGCTTAAAAAATCTCTTGAAAGGTCGTCCTCGTACGAAATTCGATAGTGTGGAAGAAGAATTGGAATACTACAAGGCGCAGGTGGCTTATTTAAAAAAGCAGTATCCAAATCTATAGGAGGTGTTCTTGCTCAAACGGCTAAGTACGAGATTATTGAAGAACTACGTTCTCGATACAAAGTAACCTGGCTGGTCGTCATTGCGCAGTTAAATCGATCTAGCTACTATAAGTGGCGCTCAACATGTACGCAAAGACAATTACGCCTTTCAAAGGATCATACATTGCGTGAACAGATTCAAGCCATTCACATAAAACACAAGGAATACGGTTATCCTCGCATGAAAATTGCCTTACTAGAGGCTGGATTTTTAGTGAACCACAAAAAAGTATGTAGACTTATGCGAGAACTTCAAATTCAATCAATCATCCGTAAAAAGCGACGCTTTTTTAACGGGAAATCCTCAAAGGTTTTTCCGAATGTAGTAGAACAACAATTCCGAAACCGCAAACCAAATGAGGTACTTGTCACAGATATCACTTATTTGCCATTCAAAGATAAATTTCTCTATTTCTCGGTCGTTCAAGACATTTATAACAATGAAATCGTTGCTTGGAAACTCTCACATCGTAATGATTTACAACTTGTTCTAAAAACGTTAGATTTAGCAGCACAAAAAAGAGATGTGTATGGAACCATCATCCACTCAGATTAAGGATTCCAATATACATCTCATGCTTATTACCGTATGCTTCAACAGCTAGGCGCCATCGGCAGCCACTCCCGCAAAGGAAACTGCCATGACAATGCTTGCATTGAATCATTCTTCTCTCATTTTAAATCTGAAATGTTTTATCTTAATTATTATCAAACAAAGGAAGAACTAATTCAAGCTATTGAAACATACATCTATCATTACAACTACAAACGATTCCAAAAAAGGCTTAACCATCGAGCTCCGATTGAATATCGAATCTCGATGGCCGCATAGTCTTTTTTTACAGCTGTCTACTTGACGGGGGTAAGACCATAGTTAGTGTCCAATAAACAGGGGTAGTTCACAACCAGAATCCGTCTTTTCAGTGTACAAAGAACTACAGCAATTAATATCGGTTGCTTAAATCCTATTCCTAATCTATGACCCTCTCTATATTTTTTCAAACTTTGCAACAGAACCTTTAGAAGTATAATTTTTTCTGCAATTAAACTGTAATGAAGTAGTAACAACACCCTCAACTCATTTTCCATGTATTTTAACTCCGCTTAGAAATATTTGCACCAGAATCCAATTTTATTTTAATATTAAAAGAGATTAAAATGATTGGAGTGAATATTATGTCAAATGTACTTGTAATAAACTTTCTTGGGGAAGGTCATGTTAATCCACTTTTAGCTGTTGTTAGTGAGTTAGTTCAACGCGGAGACAGCGTTGTTTCGTATTGCATTGAAGATTATAGAAAAAAAATCGAAACAACAGGTGCGGAATTTCGATGTTTTGAGAATTTTTTCTCACAAATTAATTTTATGGAACGAGTACATGAAGAGGGTAGTCCTATTACAATGTTATCTCATATAGTGGAAGCAACAGAACGTATTGCTACTCAAATTATAAAAGAAACAAAGGGAGAAAAGTATGATTATATGATATACGATAATCATTTCCCTGTAGGACGTATGATAGCTAATATTTTACAATTACCTAGCGTTGCTTCATGTCCAACTTTTGCTCTTAACCAATATGTTACTTTTAATGATGCGCAAGAATCAAAACAAGTAGATGAAACGGATCCATTATACCAATTTTGTCTAACAGAAATGGAAAGATGGAAAAAACAATATGGAATGAAATTCAACAGTCTGTATGACATTATGAATCACCCTGGTGATATTACAATTGTATATACTTCTAAAGAATATCAACCATATTCTGATACATTTGATCCATCATATAAATTTGTTGGTCCATCGATTGCTACTCGTAAAGAAGTAGGAGATTTTCCTATTGAAGATTTAAAAAATAAAAAAGTTATTTTTATTTCTATGGGAACAGTTTTTAATGAGCAACCAGGGTTATATGAGAAATGCTTTGAGGCTTTTAAAGATATAGAAGCGATTGTTATATTGGTTGTTGGTAAAAAAATAAATATAAACCAGTTTGAAAACATTCCATCTAACTTTAAATTATATAATTATGTTCCGCAATTGGAAGTATTGAAACACACGGATATATTTGTTACGCATGGCGGAATGAATAGCTCGAGTGAAGCGTTATATTATGATGTACCATTAGTTGTGATTCCAGTGACAGGAGATCAACCTTTAGTTGCGAAACGAGTAACAGAAATGGGAGCCGGAATAAGGCTTAATCGTAAAGAATTAACTTCTAAATTGTTACGTGAAGCTGTACAAAAAATAATAAATGATGTGACATTTAAGGGAAATAGTTGGAAAGTTGGAAAATCGCTTCGGGATGCTGGGGGATATAAAAAAGCTACTGAAGAAATTATAAAATTTATGTCTAATCATCAAACGGCAAAATAATATAGAGATCCGACCAAGATACATTACAATAATAAAATAGAGCGAAAGAAGCAAAAAAAGGTTCTGTTGCAAAGTTTTTCAAATGAAGCTAAGCTGTAGGAAAAATGTATTGAGGAGAATGAAACAGGGGATACACTTGTCGTTACAAAATTAGATCGTTTTGCCCGTTCCACAGTTGATGCGATACAAACTGTCAAAACATTATTTGAAAAGGGTGTAAAGGTCCATATACTTAATATGGGTTTAGTTGAGGATACGCCAACAGGTAGACTGGTATTTAACGTAATGAGCGCATTCGCTGAATTTGAAAGAGACATGATTGTAGAACGTACACAAGAGGGAAAAGCAATTGCAAAGTTGCGTGAAGATTTTAGAGAAGGCCGACCAAAAAAATTTAATAACAAACAAATTGAACACGCACTATCCTTATTAAAAAATCAATCATATAAGCAAGTTGAAGAAATGACAGGCATTAGTAAGAGTACATTAATTCGAGCGAAGAAAAAAGCCACAACAAAAGAATAAGCCCCTGCATTAAGCAAAGTCCTGTACAAGAATCAAATAAATTTAGCAGCAAGAAGACCAATAGTAATCATAATTCATTGTAAACAGACAAACCAAGAAGAATTTTGGAACAATAAAAAAGCTATCTTGTATAAGATAGCTTTTGACGGTTCTGGTGCAAAAATTTCAGGGAAATTGCAAATAATCTCTAAATCTTGGACATACTGATACTATTACTCTAAAAAAGGTGTGTGATCGGTATGGAAAAGGAAAATTTGTTCAAATGGAAGCACTATCAACCTGATATTATCTTATTAACGGTAAGATGGTACCTACGGTACAACCTAAGTTTTCGTGATTTGGTGGAAATGATGGAGGAACGAGGTTTGTCTATTGCTCACACCACCATTATGCGTTGGGTGCATCAATATGGACCTGAATTAGATGAAAGAGTACGACTTCATCTTAAGACAACAAATGATTCCTGGAGAGTCGATGAAACGTATGTGAAAGTAAAAGGTCAATGGATGTATTTATATCGCGCAGTAGATTCTGAAGGAAACACCATTGATTTTTATCTAAGTGAATCAAGAGATAAACAGGCAGCCAAGCGCTTTTTCAAGAAAGCCTTGGCTGCTTCTCATATTTGTAAACCTCGCGTTATAACAGTAGACAAGAACCCAGCCTATCCTGTAGCAATTCAAGAATTAAAAGAAGAGAAACGTATGCCTGAAGGCATACAAATAAGGCAAGTTAAATATCTCAATAATATATTGGAACAGGATCACCGTTTCATTAAGAAACGTGTGCGGTCTATGTTAGGATTCAAGTCATATGAAACAGCCACTTCTATATTGAGTGGCGTTGAAGCCATGCATATGATGAAAAAAGGACAACTTCACCCACAGGTGAAGTCTGCCCAAAATGAAGTTAGGTTCATACATAAATTGTTTGGAATTGCATCATAATCTGCCATTGAACAGACTATGTAGGTTTCTATGTCTCTATCAAATGATTTTTGCACCAGAACCAAAATAATAGCTTGTTTGAATTGTTTTCCTTTAAAATATCCCATTTGTTACGCTCCCGTTCATCTTTTTCCAAAGTGTACTTGAGTTTCGAAAACTTTGCAACAGAACCAGGTTAATTTTAGAGTTACTTGACGTTTACGGAGCAGTATATGCTGCCGATGTTAGGAATTATAGTTGTTTTCTTAATTGGGGTCGTTATGTACAAGCTTATTAAGAAAAAAAACAGAAGAGAATGTCGATAAGAAAACCGCCTTATTTTGGCGGTTTTTTACTTTGTTTTACATATTTTTAACATTTTTTACCTTTAATTTATACTAGTTTAATAACGTTTCGCTAAAATATTCTTGTATTTTACAATATATGCGAGGAGGATTTTTGTGATCAAAAAGATGTTGTGTAAAGTGAAAGGTCTTATTGGTTTTTTAGCAGTTTTCTTTTTAGTATTTACATCTTTTTCTTGGACTAGTTTTGCGGAAACAAAAGAAGAAAAAACAGAGAAAGAATCGTCAGAGAAGAAGATTGTTTTTCCGGTGTTAAGTGATGTACACATTAAAAATAGTGGAACGGATGATACGTTTCGTTTTCAAAGAGCGCTGCAGCAATTAAACGCAGTAGCTCCAAGACAAGATGCTTTTGTAGTTGTTGGTGATTTTACAGACAGTGGCTCGACGCAGCAGTATGATCGTTTCTTCCAAACTTATAAGCAATATGGAAATCAAAATGCAACTGCTATGTATGCTTTAGGTAACCATGATTATTGGAACGGATTATTGGCACATGATGCACAGAAACGTTTTCTTAAAAAAACAGGAATGGAATCTATCTATTATCACAAAGTTGTAAAAGGCTATCATTTTCTTGTGATGAGCCCGGAAAATGGAGTGACACATGGATATTATTCAGATACACAAATTAATTGGTTGAAGCAGAAATTAGTAAAAGCGAAGCAAGCTGATCCAAATAAGCCAATCTTTGTCTTTTTACATCAGCAAATTAAAGGAACAGTGTACGGGAGTCATGAATGGGGGACAAATGATAGTGCCAAAATTAATGAAGTCTTGAAAGAGTATCCACAAGCTGTAACGTTTTCTGGTCATTCTCATTATCCACTTGATGATCCAAGGTCAATTCACCAAAAAGACTTTACGTCTGTTGGTACATCATCAGTTAGTTATATGGAAGTGGAAAGCGGAAAAGTACAAGGAAATATTCCGCCGGGAGCTGAAACATTAAGCCAAGGTTTATTGGTAGAAGTAGACGATCAAAAAGTGACGATTCATCGCCGTGATTTTCATACGAACTCTTGGACAGGTGAGCCGTGGGTAGTTGAACTTCCAGCAAAGAAAGAATCTTTTAAGTATACGGAAGATCGTGATAAGGAAAAGCCGGCATTTTTACAAGATGCAAAGCTGAAACTTTCCAATATAACAGAGACATCTGTGACAGCGGCATTTCCGCAAGCTGTAGATAATTTACTCGTTCACTCATACCGTTTGCAAGCAAAAGAGAAAGCAACAGGAAAGGTGAAAAACCAGCTTTTAGCCTTCTCCGAGTTCTACCGGGATCCGGTGCCTAAAGAGCTGACATTTACATTAGATGGACTAGAGATTAATACGGAATATAACATAGAAGTAACAGCATTAGATTCATTTGGAAATGAAAGTAGTGCTCCTTTGCGCGAAGAATTTGAAACGAATACAGAAGTAATTGATCCGAATGCGAAAGTACCGAAAGCAGATGTATTCGATGTGAACTTTTTAGATGGTACTTTTAAAGATTATTCATCGTTTGGTGCAAATGGAAGTGTAAAAGGAAATGTAGCAATTGAGTATGAGAAACCTTTAAAGAAACACGTAATGAAATTAAGTGGACAGAATAATACATATGGATATATTCCATTTTCAAATGAGCAAAAAGAAAAGGTAAAGGATTCCTTTACACTGGAAGCAGTGTTTTCTATGAATCAAATTCGCAATCAAGCAATTATGGAAAATACCGAAAGCGGTGGAATTGGATTTGAATCAACAGGTTCTGGTTATGTAGAATTATGGGCATATATTGGTGGCAGTTATAAACGTATTGGTGTACAGCTAGAGGCTAATAAAACATACCATCTAACAGGAACATATAATGGAAGTGAACTTGCAGTATATGTAGATGGAAAAAAAGTAAATAGTCAGCGAGTAACGGGGAAAGTGTATCATCCAAACGTACCATTTGCGATTGGAGCAGATCCAACAAGCTCTGGCAATGGTGATGTTCCATTAAATGGAGAAGTCATACTTGCAAGACTATATAGTAAGGCACTAACGCCTTCTGAAGTGAAGGCGGCTTATAATGAGTTTAATAATCGGATAAAAATAGAAGAGATCGATAACTTATATGAAGAAATGAATAAGGTAAAAGAAACATTGGCAGGTACTTACGAATTTGGAGAGAAGCCTGGTCAATATTCACAAAAAGCGTTTGCCACATTACAAAAAGCATATAACGGTGCAAAAGAAACGTTTGAAAGAATGATGGTAATAAAAGAAGAAATCGTTACAATGTATCAATCGTTACAAACGGCACATCAAACCTTTTTACATTCTAAAGTGGCAGAAGAAAAGCCAAAAACGGCGAAAGAAAAACTTCAAGTAAAGATTAATAGAGCAAAAGATTTCTTAACAAAGATACAAGTAGGAACAGAGGTAGGGCAATACAAGAATGAACCAGTGAAAGCATTAGAGCAAAAAATACAAGTAGCCGAAGCAGCTGTACGTGATCAAAATATGACGGACCAACGTGCAGATAGTATGCAACGCACATTAGAGGATGCCACTGGGCTTGTTGAGAATAGTATAAACAAATAGGGACGGGGAAGAGGCTTGTCATGGACAAGTCTCTTTTGCGTGAGGATCATTCGGGACTTGAGGGGGCACGGCAAGAATTCGTTCTTTTTTGAGCCACTCGCAAAAAATTCAAGGCAAATCCAATCATTTTGTTGAGTTTGCCTTGAATTTTAATTTTAGCTAACCGCTGCTTCCAGGGAAACTGGAATATCAAATTGCAGATTTTGCGGGAGTCGATCCGAATCTAATTTATATTTACCAAATCGATTCACATGAAATGGGTTCTGATATATATGTTAAGTAGGATTTTAATGATTTTTAAAATTCTAATAATTAATTGATTAATTTTTCCATTTATGTAATAATTATAATGATAGTACAAATAGTAGAAAATATTGGAGGTGTACATATGAGTATTTTAAAACCTTGTGTTAGTGAGTATCAAACTCGTGTAAATTCAGAACACGGAGAGACTTCACCAACAAAATAAGTAGCTTAAAAAATAAATGACTGACGAAGAAACGTCAGTCGTTTATTTTTTTATATTGATTTTAATTTATATAATATAGTTATATTCAGTTAGGAGATATTTATATGCAATTAAAAACAGCAGAAAATATACTTTATTTTTGGAAAGATGGTCATTTTATGATAGATGATTACATAAGACATGAGCAATATAGCTTAGAACCTTCGATCTTTCCTGTTTTAAATATATTTAAAGAGTGGGTAAGTGTAAGTGAGGCAATAAACGGGTTATTAAATGATAATAGAATAGTATACACGCAAGAGCAACTAGAAGAAATAATAGAAACTTTATTAAAAGCTCATATATTAATTAAAAAAGGATCTCCAGAGGAACAAGAAGAGTTTTTGTTATCTAGCTGGAAAGAATGGGGTACTTCAGCTAAATATTTCCATTTTAATACACGATTACTTCATAAGGACCAATATTTAAATGTTAATCAAGATTATGAACGATTATTAGCAAAAAAAGAAAATGATTTAGCACCTTCTTTGTATAAGATGTATGTAGATTCTGAAGAAATACCTTTACCATTACCGAATTTTAATTTAAGCGGTGACTTTCTAAATACACTTTTAAAAAGACAAACTGTTCGTTCTTTTTCGGATGATCCCATAACAGTACAAGAGTTATCTACAATACTTTATCTTGTTTGGGGAGCAAACTCTTGTAAAAGAGATATTGGAATAGGGAAAAACTTGTTTAAAACTAGTCCTTCGGGTGGTGCAAGGCATCCTATTGAAGTATATCCTTATATTTTTAACGTAAAAGGAATAAAGAAAGGTTTATATCATTACAATGTTAAAAATCATTCCCTGGATATAGTAAGACAAGAAGATATTTCAAGTACAGTTATTGATATGGCAGCTGGACAAGAGTATGTAAAAGGAGCAGCTGTTTTATTTTTCTATACAGCTTGTTTAGAACGACCTATGTGGAAGTATAAAAGTCCACGAGTATATCGTATTGTGATGATGGATGTAGGACATTTGAGTCAAACTTTTTATTTAGTAGCTTCTTGGTTACAATTAGGGGCTTTTTTTACAGCACATGCAAATGATGAACTTGTGGAAGAGATATTAGAACTTAACAAAGAGTCTGAGATCGTCTGTGGAATTTCTGGGCTTGGAAATATTAGTCGAGAAGCTGTGAATAAAGGAAGAGACTTTCGATTTAAGGGAGAGATTTAGAGTGTGAATGATTATAAAATTTTATTCAGGAATAAAAATTTAAGCATTGTATTATTTAGTCAACTGGTATTTCAATTAGGTATATGGTTTGGTACTATCGGTAATTTACGGTTTCTACAACTTCATTTGACATCTTCTTTTTTTCAAGCTTTTTTTCTTGTAATTGGTGGGGTTATAGGAGTATTAATAGGACCTTATGCCGGACGCTACATTGATTCGACGTCTAAAACAAAGGTATTACAATTAGTTGGTATTATGAGAATTATTTCGGTTATATGTATGCTCTTGGCTATCTATACAGATTCTCTTTGGTGGATGCTTGTGTATAGTATTGGTATTGGCTGTTCAGCTTCTTTTTTTAATCCAACGATTCAGTCGATTATACCAAAGATTATACATACAGACCAACTTATAATGGTTAATGCTATTAATGTAAATATTGTAACTTTATCTCGAATATTTGGTGCGATTTTAGCTGGTGTGTTATTAACTATTGCTCCATTATATACATTGTTTTTAATCGCTTTAATAGCTTATGTTCTTCTATATATATTAAATCAATTATTAGTTGTAAAAGAAGACGATTTTCAGAGAGGAACAGCAAAATCGACTTTTCATTTTAGAGAAATTATTCCGTTATTTCATAAAAATTATTTACTAAAAATGGTTCTTATCTTATCAATTATCCCTTTAATTTTCATTTCTGGTTTTAATTTATTTGTAATAGAAATTAGTCATCAAAGTAATTCCTCTATTATGGGTATTCTTTATTTTGTAGAAGGGACTAGTATTTTAATAGCTGGGTTTTTTGTTAAGAAACTTGTAAGACATAGCTTACAACCAGTAAAAATTCTTTTGTTGATTTGTTTTTTTATGGGGATTTCTCAATGGTTACTGTCATTTTCGATTATTAGTTTATCTATTTTTGCATTTGGTTTATTTGGATTAGCTTATGGAATTTTCAATCCTCTTTTATATACTTTTTCTCAACAAACGATACCTTCTGAGCTCCATGGAAGATTTTTTTCGTTGAAAACTATGTTAGATCGAACAGTATTGCAATTATTTTTAGTGCTTATTGGCTTTTTACTAGATTACATTGGATATCAATTGTTAGTAATGGCATTAGGAACGCTAACAATCGTTATAGTGATATGCTCATTTATAATTTATCGATTTCAAATAAAGAAATTAATAATACCAAATCAAGGAATAAATGAAAAAATATAAAGTATCACTAAGGGGATTCTGTTGCAAAGTTTTCGAAACTCAAGTACACTTTGGAAAAAGATGAACGGGAGCGTAACAAATGGGATATTTTAAAGGAAAACAATTCAAACAAGCTACTATTGTCGTTTTGCTAGGTCATCGGGATTTCAAACCCTCCGGCATGCTTCTCGTACAATAAAAGGCATTGAAACCATTCATGCCCTATACAAACAAAGGCGAAGTCTTCAAATAGGCTCCGCCTTTTCGGTGTATAACGAATTACAGGAATTATTAATGGTTGCATAACCATTTAACAATACAACCTTAGATTCACTATGTTTTGGGTAACTTTGCAACAGAAACGGGATTTGCATACAAATCGATTTATCTTGTACAATAATACTAAGAAAAAGAAACGACAGGGAGAGGAAATCCATGTCCAATAAGTTAGTAAATTTACGAATTGATTTTGCGTTTAAACAACTATTTGGTACAAAAGGAAGTGAAGATATTCTCACGGGCTTTCTTAATGCCATTTTAGAAGAATCTTTAGATGTGCCGATTGTGTCTTTACAATTGGAAGACCCACATCTCCACAAAGCATATGAAGACGATAAATTATCCATTTTAGATTTACTCGCAACCCTTGATAATGGAACACAAATAAATGTAGAGATACAGCTTCGCAATACACATGATATGATTAAACGTTCCCTCTATTATTGGTCTAAATTATATACTTCTCAAATGCAAGAAGGCATGCCGTATCGTTCGCTTCGAAAAACAATAACCATCAACTTATTAGATTTCAAGTTGTTTTCTAATGAAGAAGCATTTCATACAACAGGGAAACTCTGGAATACAAGAACACATCAAGTATTGAGTGATGATATGGAAATCCATTTTGTAGAGATTCCAAAGCTAGTTAAACAGTGGCGCGAAGAAAAAGTGAACCCATGGGAAAATGCATTTGTTCGTTGGATGTTATTATTACCGGCACATGAAGATGAACATTTAACTCAAACACTGGAGGAGATTGCTATGAATCAAGATCCAATCTTACAAAAAGCGATGGATAAATGGGAAAATATGAGTCATGATTCTTCTTTTCGACTTGCATATGAAGCTCGTGAAAAGCTTTTACTTGATGAACAGGCTAAGCTTGCACATGCAGAACAAGAGGGTATGGAAAAAGGCATTGAGCAAGGTAAGATGCAAATGATTCGAGGGATGCATGAAATTGGTGTACCGCTTGAAACTATTGCAAAAGCAAGTAAGTTAAGTGTGGAGGAAGTAGAACGTATCTTGAAATTAAAGTAAATATATAAACACACACAGAACTTATTTTAAATACAAATTTGTATTCTATTCATGAGCAAACATATAGAAGAAAGTAGACGTTCATTATCGTAGTACGTCTAATCGAAAAGCATTGCTGAAGATTTTGGCAGTGCTTTTTTCTAAATCAACTTTTTGATATTTTTCATTCTGCTCACAATATCACTTTTTACTTGCTAATTAAATAAATTTTACATAATCCGCCCTTACGTTGAATACATGTATTCAACGTAAGGACCCTTTTAAATTCGTTTTTTAATTTTCTTTGTTAAGATAATACATGAAATTCAATGAATCCAGCAACTACATTCAAAGAACCGCTCCTGTATCTATTCAGAAGCGGCTCTTTAGTTTTGGTGCAAAAAAAACTTTTCATACCACTTGTCTACTCACCTTATATCTTTTGAGAATATATCCATATCTGTCAGCATATATATTAAATACAATAGATATGTGAAAGGGTGAGAGTGTGATTTCATCATATTCAATAAGATATATTTTAATAACGGGTAATACTTTTATAAAAAAAGTAATCACTGTATATGCATCTTCTGCGTTCTTTGCTGTTGAAAAAATCAAAAAAGAATTAGAACGTCGCTTTTCTAATCCTACAAAAATTGAAGTCTATGCAGTATAAATATTTAAAACAATTCAAAAGGAAAGGTGAAACCGATATCGGTTTCACCTTTCCTTTTTTAAAAATTTATTGTGTATTAATTACATATTAAAATTCATCTTCACCAATTAAATTCCCTGCATCCTTATCCTTGATTAAACGTTGCTTTAAATAATTTTCTTTTGTCGTTCTATCATCTTTATGACCTACTGCGGCTGCAATAAGATGTGGTGGTAACTCTTTGTAATCGTACAAGTACTGTACATAAAAGTGTCTAAAGAAGTGAGGCGTTATTCTAATATCTTTCGTAAACGGTAGCTCCGTATCCTTAATAATCTTTGTAATGTACTGAGATAAATAATTTTCTCGATATGCTGTACGATTTTTAGTTTGAAAGATGGTACCACCATTTTCATTACCTATATTAATAGGAAGTCGTCGGCGTATACGAAAGGCAACAATACGATGAAAAATCTCCTTATTAATAGAAACAATTCTTTCACCATTGCCCTTTGTATCTACAGTTAAGTAATACCGATCACGTATTGAATCAAATTCAAGGTTTTCCCACTTCGCATGAGCAACTTCCGCGACACGTAACCCCGTTGTCGCAAGAATAGATAATAAAGCATAATTAATCTCGTTATCCTGATAATAACGAAGTAACTGCTTTACTTCTTCATAGGATAAATCCCTCTTTGGTTTATGATGCTTGCCTACTGTGGTACTCAATACTTCTACATGAAGTGGCTCCTGAATATATCCGATTTCATATAGCCATTTTAAATAGGATCGAATTACACCTAGCTTTCTACTTATTGTGGATGGTTTGTATTTCTCCTTGGATTGATAGGAAACTGCCTCTTCTGACAACCACCTCTGATAGTTACGGATATGACGTTTTCGTAGATTCCTCCATATACGACCATATTCATAATCTTTTACATCTTGCTGCAGATACTCTGTGCTTTGTTTAATAAAAAAATAGAACTGACTTAGATCACGTGCATATAAAACACGTGAATTATCCTTTATCCGTTTTTCCTTATCAAAATGAGTTTGTCGGTTTAAATAGTAGTACAGTATCTCCTCATCAGAAAAACCATCATACGTTTGTTTATCTTCTCGTTCATTGTTTTCTTTTCTTTGCTCCGCTTGTTTTAGAATATCTTCATTCCAAATTGCAATTATGTTTGTGAAATTTTGTTTTTGTTTCTCTATATTTTCTAAAGAAGTTTCACTATGAACTGTATTCATTTCAAATTTCATTGCTCTTCAACTCCTTATAAATTCCTTTTATATCTATTATTATAACTGAATTACATTCAAAATTATTTACATAGTAAGATTAAATTTTATAAAAATGAAACTGTGATGCAACTATAGAAAATTGCACATTTTCTATGGTTATGGATTTATTAATAAAATTAATAATATTTCATTTGGTTTATGACAATATAAAAATGAATTTAATTAGAAATTATATTTTATTATTAGATACATATTTAAATAATTTATTTTTAATTTATGTTATAATAAATTAAAATTGCCTATTTTATAAATTATAATTTACATAATAATATTATTTCTTTTCTATAAAAATGTAATATTAGGGGGAACATGAATGCTGAATGCATACGAAATAACTATGACCACAAACGAAGTAATAGAGTATTTAGATATTAGTCACTTCACATTTAATAATATGATAAAACAGGGACAATTGAATCCAATTAATAAGGATACATGGCGTTTAGATGGAAGCTTTTTATTTAAAAAAGAAGAAATAGAGAAATTAAAAGAAGAACTTGAGGTAGAAGGGCTTACTTTATATCAAGCAAGTAAAGAGTACTATATCAGTATGTATCAACTCGAAAAATGGATAGAAGAGGGCGAGATAACTTGTACTATACAGGAGCATCGTAATCGCAAAACAAAATTTGTGAAAGAAGATGATGTCCGTGAATTAGTACAACAAATAGAGCGGAAAAATACAATCTATACATACTCCCAAAAGCATAATGTAGTACTATTACAAAGATTTATGAAAGGGAATACGTTAGCACGTATTATCTCCATTCCAAAACGTGGGGATATCATACTACGTGATGAATTTGGAAATGACATGACGTTAGAGGATGCAATCAAAGTTGGATATAAGCCTGCCTATATTTTATCTAATCAGCCGAGAAGTCACCATCAGCGATTTGTGAAATTCCGCTTTCCTAAATCTTATCAATATCGAAGTGATATTTTTCAATTTATAGATCTCATATTACAGTATGTATCACCGAGAAATTTAAAAATATCAGTAGAAGATGAGTTTTGGTATTTTGATATTCGTCAATCTCTAGTATCATTACCATCTGGAATGCAAACCGAATGGATGGATAATTTAGCACCCTATATAATAGAAGGAAAAATGATACCACGTGTTAACAATAGTATATATTTAGATAGCAATACTGTAACAAAGCCCGTAACTCTCACACGTAACGAGTATAAATCTATAAAAAACATTGTAGAAGAAACAAATAGTTCTATCGAAGAATTTATTAAAGATGCAATTCAAGATAGAATTAATCAGCACTTACTTAATCAAAAATAAAAATTTTCTCAACCATAATATAGTTAATTTGGTAAAAAATTAATATAAATTTACATTTAATTGTTCTATACTACAACTTATAGAGTTATTCTCCAAATCTCTATGTGAGTCGGACTATGCCTTTAATAAAAAAGAATCACTTTTTAGTGGTTCTTTTTTATTAGAAATCTTTGAGTTAGGATTTAATCATATAAGTTTGGATTATGTGGATACTTCAAAACACCTACATAAATGCTTGAGCTTCTGTAACCTGGTGGAAATGATGGAGGAAAGCGGATTATCAATTGTTCACACAACGATATGCGCTGGGTTCATCAATATGGGCCTCAATTAGAAGAAAAAGTACGATATCATCTTAAATCAACAAATGACTCATGGAGAGTTGATGAAACCTATATCAAAGTAAAAGGTCAATGGATGTATTTATATCACGCTGTAGATTCCGAAGGGAACACCATTAATTTTTATCTTAGTAAATCAAGAAATAAACAAGCAGCCAAGCGCTTTTTCAAGAAAGCCTTGGCTTTTTCGTATGTTTCTAAATCTAGTGTGTTAGTTGTGTGTACATTTCTAATCATTATTTTGGGGAGAACTCAATCCAATAAGTGATTATTTTATTATCGGCTACACTTTCAACAGGATTGGCAATAGGATGTGTAGGAAAACAATTTTCGTATGACTATAAGCACAAAAAATTCCCGTTTCAAAGAAAATGACTTCTCAGATTCTCTGGTAATGGGTTTTATAGAACACTCTAATACATTTGGTATCAAGTTAGATTTGGTTTCTTATTCAGCTTGTTAGGAGTTTCATATGGGTTTTTGAAGAAATAAGAGGGCTTTTTGTATGGAAAGTAACAGTAAAATAATTACTATAAGGACAGAAAATCCATTTTTATTATTCATGTAAGTATATATTAAATTTTTATTCGTATTAGCTTCTTTTTCGAATAAACATCGCTTTACTAGTGCTAAATAACAATAAATTTATGTGGATATTTTAAATTTAAACTAGAACATAGGTTCTATTTTGTGGTAAAATATTCATATAGAGGTTTATAGTGGATTGGAAAATTAGAGTTAATTTAGCAGGTAAAACTATAAACTGTTTATTCTTTTTTGATATGAGAAGTAGAGACGTGATAGAAAAGAGCGAGAACTTTTTTCCTACAGTAAATTTAATGAATGAAAAATGAATATGGTTAAATACTTTAATTTTAAGAAGTAAGTAGAATTAATTAGTTGAAATGAGGTATGGAAAATTGAAAAAACTTTTAATAATTCTAGTGGTTCTATTAGGGGTATCCATATTTGTGCTAGAAGAGAAAAAAACAGATTATTCAACACAACAAACAGTGAATCATTTAGCGACTGATCCCGGTGGTGGTTGGTAATACAAAAAATTATGAATTATTAAAATGTAGAATGGCATCGTTTTGAATAAAGCGATGTCATTCCTACGTTTTACAGGAATTCGCTTTATATATATTTAACGAAAAAGCGAAATAATGTGAAATTAATCACAATATTATATGTTGAATATGGGGGATTTGAGATGAATAAACAAGAATTAGCTAAAGAAGTAGTAAAGTTATGGTTAAAAGAGGGAAAAGAGATTAACACTGAGGAAATTCTAAAAGTGTGTCTGTCTAATACATATATAGAGAAAAACCAGTAGGGGGCTTTTTCTTTGCTATATTTGCTGAATAAAATTTTAGTATTATTCACTATTTGACATTCCCACGGCTAAAGCCGCAAGCTGACTAACGTCAGTGGGATTCTTGCTACCAAAGGCGAAGTCCATTTCTGGTATCGCTGACGTGCAAGATCGCGGTGTGTCATCACCACTCCCATGACAGACCGTATAGGTTCATGGGCTACGGTACTGTTACCATACCGTACAGATTTTTGGGTTCTCCACTATGTTTTAACGTCCTTTTCTTGACGACACATATTGTTTTACACACGAAATGAAATTGATTCGTGCAACCTCATATAATATTCGTTTTTCAGAGAACATAATCGTTTTAGAGTCTTTTGCATGACTATAAATAAATTTTAACATGTTTTGCGATACAAAAGCGATACTTTCATCCCATACCTAAAGGCGGACTAAAGTCCTGCAGGGGCTTTCTCGTATCGCAAAATATGTAAATTTGATGATAAAAGTGTAAAATAAATACATATTTCATTGGGAAAATTTATATCAAATCTATATAAAAAGACTTGAAATAAACTTCTGGTTTATTTATAATTAGAGTATAGATAATGGAAGGGGTAATCACTTTGCAAAAATTAAAACGAAAAAGAATAGAAAAAGGGTGGACTTGTGAAGAGGTTGCCAATAAAGTTGGGATAACAAAAATGCATTATTGGTACATAGAAAATAATAAAAGAAATCTAAAAATAAATCTGGCATTGAAAATTGCAAACGCGCTTGAAGAAGATCCCAAAGATCTTTTTTTTTAACAATCTTAGTAAACCTGAGATTTATAAAATGGAGGGATATATATGGCTGTTACAAAAAAAAGAGAAGATATAATTAATAATTTGGTATTTATAGAAGGACATACGATTGTTACTGACAGCTTGACCGTTGCTTACATGTGGAAGGAAGATCACAATTCTGTGATAAGTACTATTGTAAATCAGATTCAAAAATTGAATGAAGCCGGGGAAAGTGATTTTTCACAAGCTAACTTTATTAAATCAAGTTATACAATTAAAGGAATAGATTACCCTAAGTTTACACTCACAGAAAGTGCATTTGCATGTATAACTATGGGAGATATAGATGCAGAAGCTTTAAAGATGAAGATTAAATTCTTAAAAGAGTTTAAACATGTAAAAGAAAGAAATCAGCATCAGAAAAAAATGCCAGGGAAGATTTTACTTAGAATTCAACAATTGGAAAAAGAAGTAAGAACTGTGGAACATCGTATTAATAGTCTTGATACCTTGAATACAGAAAGTTGTCTACAGCAACGCTTAAATAAAATGATTCAGCGCCTGGCTTTCAGCGAAGGTATTAGTTTCCAAAAGGCATGGAGAGTATTTAGATCGGTGTATAACAGAGCATATAGAACAAATTTAAAACTGAAAATGAATAACTATAAAAAAAAGAACGAACTGAAACAAATAACAGCTCCGCAATACCTAGCGATTACAAATCAACTAGAAAGTGCAATAAGAGTGGCGGATAAACTGTTAAATAAAAAGAATGCAACAGCATAAACAAAAGGCATTTATAAAGAGTTTCTTTCAATGAAGTGTGAGTATATGTGAAAAATACACAGGAGCGTATTTGATTATGGCGTTTAGAAATAGAATCTTACCGCATCATGAGCAAGAGGCTAATCATTTGCTGTATCTTTTAAATTATACGGTAAAAAAACAAGTTTCATCTTTACAAGTGAGAGATCGAGAAGAATACATGAAATGGTTAGCCAAAGGTACAGTGGCTCGTAAACAGTTATTAGATTTGTTTAAAAGAAAAAAAGAACATGATAGTTTTATTCAACTTAGAAAGGATATGAAAGCTAATTCACTATTCGAAACAGAGGAATAAATTGGATATAAATTCTTCAATTTCCAAATGTCGTATATAATGTGGATAATTAATAAGTTTCTAGTTATTTTAAAGGATGGGAGAAATTGAAAGTGATTGAAAATCCAATGATAGACAATCGATGTGTGGATTCCGGAGAAAACGATTATTTGGAATATTGCGAAGGGTGCCAGAGGGAAATTTATTTTGGTGAGTATTATTATGACTTTGATGGAGATTATCTTCATTGTGAAACAGAATGTATTAAACAATATGTTGAAAATTATTCTATAAGGAAAGTAGCAGGTGAATAAAATGAGTTTAGATGACAAATTTAATTTAGAAAGAAGAATTTTTATAAAATTAATTGAAAAACATAAACAGCAGCAGGATATATTTTCAACTGCAGTGATTCTTGCATATGAACATGGCTTACAAGTATTAGATGAAATATACGAATTAAGCAAACAGGAAAAAGAAGAAGAGTATCCTTTTAAAATAAATAAATTGATTACCATATATATAAAGATAACTGCATCTAAATATTTATTAACTATGAACAGAATGAATATTTTTCTAATGTTTAAGAGTGTTGGATAGAGAAGGGGGATCTATGAAATTTATTGATAAACGAGGCGGCTTTTTTATGATAGATAATGAAGTTATAGATAATGGTGAATTAGATGTTTACGCGTTTAAAACCTATGCTGTAATTGTTAGACATGCAAATATAAAAACAAAATTAGCTTTTCCATCACTGAATACACTAACTAAAAAGGTTGGATGTGGAAAAAAAAAGATTATTGAGTGTATCAAGATTTTGGTAGAGAAAGGATATATTTCAAAAACTTTAAGGAAAGATGGTAAGGGAGAAAATCTTTCTAACCTATATCACCTTTTACCAACACCTAGCATCTCACAAAAACAAGACATGATATCAGAAAGAAAGCAAGGAGGTGTTTTAGAGAAACTAGAGGTAGTAACTGAAGGAAACACAAACAAAACGAAGTTTACAGGGAATATTCAGGATGAAAAATCGGGTTATTCTGAAGAATTTGAGCGGGTATGGAAACTATACCCTAAAAAGATTGATAAGAAACTAGGTTATAAATCATTTAAAATGGCTACTAAAAAACATTCTATTGAAACGATAAGTTTAGGGACACAAAGATATGCTGAATATATTAAAGGAAATGGGATAGAAACAAAATATATTAAAAATGCTACTACTTTTTTCAACAATGAATGCTATCTAGAGTATGTTGAACCGAAAAAACAGCAAGATTTTACAAAAATCTTTCGAACAAGTAATTTCTCTATAGATCATTTATTGGATTGAGGTGAATTAAGTGGATAAATATCAGGTACATTACGAAAATGAATGCCACAGTCTTGGAATGATGATTCATGATAATAGTTTAATATGTGAAACAAGGTTAAAGCCAAAACATTATTTAAATATATATAATAGAAATTTATTTAAAATAATAAAGGAACTCCAAAGTAATGATAAGCCTGTTGATATGATTTCCCTTTCTCAAATTGGCGAAGATAAGATGGCTACGTTTGGTGGAGTTAGTACATTAAGTAATGTATATGAGTTAGGGATTTTAATCCATAATTTTAAATACACAGAAGATAAGATGATCGAATTTATTGCAGTAAATAAAGCGCTCCATACATTCGAAGAATTCAAAGAAAAATCAAAATTTACACATAGTTATCAACAACTCAATAAAGCTATATCTGAAATTAATAATATTTCAGGTACTACAATGAAATCACAGCCTACTTTTAAAGAAAAATTGGAGAACCGTATTCTAATGCATAGTCAAATGCCTGTAAATGGAATGAGCGGAACCCCCACAGGTTTTACTACTCTTGATAAAGGTTTAGATGGTTGGCAACCATCAGATTTAATAGTAGTAGCAGCTCGTCCATCTGTAGGAAAAACAGCATTTGTACTGGAAACCATGCGGCGTGGAGCGCACCAAAGCGAGGAATATATGGGGACATTTTTCTCTTGTGAGATGGATGAAAATAAAATTATAGATAGATGGATTGCTGCAGAAGGAAAAATTCCTGTTGCGACAATGAACAATCCAAATAAATTTTTTCATGGAAAACAAAAATACTGGGAGAAATATCACAAGGCATGTGGTAATTTAGCGGAACTCTCCATTGATGTTCGTCCAGAAAAGAATATTGATCAAATTCGGACGGTGATTCGTAAAATAGTAAAAGATAATCCAGATAGAAAACATTTCTTTGCAATAGATCATTTAGGGCATATTGATGTAGATGATTCGTTTCAAAATAATCATCTTAAATTTACATACATCATGAAACAGTTAAAGGAAATACAAAAAGAGCATGGTGTGCCAATCATGCTTGTAGCGCAATTAAATCGTAGTATAGAGGGAAAACAAGACAAAGCACCTACAATGGCCGATATTCGTGAGTCTGGAAGTATCGAGGAGATTGCTGACCTTATTATTTTCCCTCATCGTCCAGCATATTTTAATAGAGAGCAACAAGAAGAAGAAGAAATTCATGATGTTGAATTAATTATAGCAAAAAATCGAAATGGATTTGTGGGAACGCTACCGTTTCATTTCGTTAAAAAAACGAATATATACCTCGAAAAGGGGATGTAGTGCTATGACAATATTGGAGTTTTATAGGGAAGCAAAAAAAGATGGAATAATAAGCGCGTGGTTACTAATTGAATATCTTGTGTTTGAACGGAAGGTGTTGACTTTTGAAGAGGATGTTAGTCGACTCGAATACTATTTTAAATTGAGGTTTAGACAAAGTATGAATCAATATTTAAAGGTATATATGAGAGATCGAGGTATAAACAAACTTAGTTTATAAGCAAGTCCCAACTTTCGGAAATGGTATGAGATTTAGGAGGAACAATGGGAGGAAAAGATGAGTTAATTGTGTATTTGATTAAGAACGGAATATACAAGGTTAATAAGAGACAACTATGGGAATTTAGTGAGAAACAACTAGAGAAATTGATAATAAAAAAGTTAAATCAATTGGATGAAATACAAAAAGAAAATAAAGAAATATAAGAAGTTTAAGAATTAATGATTGAATTTTTAGATAAGTGAGATTGGGTACATTTTAGTGCTAAAAATAATGCTTATTGATTAAAAAGATAAAAGTGTATTAGGGGGATTAATAATGCAACAACTTTTTATTAAGGATTTAGAGCAGGACATAGCAATGTTGAAGATTCAAATTCGAGACTTAGAGATAGAACATAAATTTTTGATGAAAAATATGACCATGAATGCCCCGAAATTCAATTGTGCGGTGAATTATGGAAAAGAACGTGTGCAAGGTGGTAAAATGCCATTAGATTTAGAAGAGATTCAAATTAAGCATAATAAAATTGCTGATAAAGTAAATGAATTAACTGAGTTGTTACAAGAGAAACAACAAGTAATGGGTCAAGTTAAACATGTAATGGAAAATATGCAAGATTTAGAAAAACGTATTATGTATTATCGAGATATAAAAGGAATGAATTTAAAGCAAATTGCCGTATTGCTCAATTATAGTTATAGTCATATTAGAAGAGTAAGTAGTAAAATGAAACAATATGATCAATAAAAAGACGAAGTTTGATTGAGGACTTCGTCTTTGTTTATATAGAGCTTGAATCGTTTCAATCCCTTTAATTGTTTGAGAAGCATGGCGAAGTGTTTGAAATCCAGATGATTTCACAAAACGACGTTTTACATGCCGGTAATCTTGTTCAATGAAATTGTTCAAATATTTGATTGTGCAATGCCTGGTCTTGTTATACAAACCATTTTTCTTCAACTTTTTGAAAGAACAAAGTAGAGCTGGTGCTTTATCTGTTACTAGAGCCATTGGTTCTCCAAAATGTTTGACTAACTTTTTCATAAAAGCGTATGCTGCTTTATGATCGCGTGTTTGACGTAATTGAAAGTCCAGTGTACACTCATCAGCATCCATCGCACGATACAGATAACAACATTTACCTTTCACTTTGATGTAAGTTTCATCCAAATGCCAAGATGATTGAGCCGTTTTGCTTTTCCTTTTCCAGATCTGATAGATGAGATTTCCATATTTATGGGCCCAACGCATAATGGTTGTGGGATGAACGGATACTCCCTGTTCATTGAGAATCTCAGCTATATCACGATAACTCAAGGAAAAACGACAATAGTAGCCGACGGCCACTAAGATAATATATTTTTTGAATTATTTTCCCTTAAAGTACCTCATCTGTGATTCCCCTTGCTCTATTTTTAAAAGTTTATCTCACTTTTAAAAATAGAGCAACAGAACCAATATATTCCTATTAAACCCAAGTAAATCTGGGATTTATAATTTTTTTGATAAAAATAAGAAACATTACTTGTAGTAAACATATTGTTTACTTTATAATTTAGTAAGCACTGGATACTTTCTATAAAGGGGAGGTAAATAATGATCGGAGAGATAATTAAAAAACTAAGGAGAGAGAAGAATATAACTCAAGAACAATTAGGTAATGCTATCGGAGTTTCTAAAATGGCTATATCTTATTTTGAAAAAGGGAAAAAAGCCCCTGGTCGTGAAACATTGGAAAAAATAGCGGACTATTTTAATATTACAACTGATTATCTTTTAGGTAGATCAGATGATTCGGAATTAACTGAATATGAATCTAAGGTCGTGACTGAAGAAGGAAATAATATTATAAAGCTAATAGAAACACTTCCAAAAGAAGAACGTCAAAAAGCCTGGGAACAATTAGAAATGTATGTTAACTATATAAAATCCAAAAAAAATAGCTAACAAAGAACTGCCTCATTAGGCAGCTTTTTTATTAGCTATTTTTAATACATTACGATCTTACTCTAATAGTTTTTAAGCATAAATTCACTATTTGAAGAGGTCTTTTGCTGAGGAGGTGGAGGTATAGATAAACATAATTCTTAAAATTTTGATGATATAATAAAATATACTGATTTTATTGTGGTTGATAGTTCTCATATAAATATTATATATATTGATATTAAAAATTTATTTACTCACAGAGAGATTAATTCAAACCTAAATATTTTTTTGGTAACTGTGAATAAAAAATATTCCCCGTTTCTTCACACATTTCTAATGATTTTTTTATTAAATTTTTATCTTCTTTAGCTAAACCTAAACACAAAGTTTGAAAATCAGTAAGTTCTCCGGTTTGTTTTTCTAAACGCATTAATAGCTCTTCTGCTTCTTTATTTTTACCTTGCTTTATTTTTAAATATGCCAATTCTGCACAATGAATCTCCTCTTCTAAACAGTCTATTTCTTCTCCCCAATAAATAAAAAGAAAATTCAATGTATTTTTGATGAGCTGTTTCTTTCTTACAATTCCAATGCTAGAAACACATTCTAATGTTTCAAGACTTTTTTCTAAAAAGAACTTTGCAGTTTTATAATCTTCAAAAATGTAAGATTCCCCAATCTTTAACAATGCATTTATTTTCGGAATTATAAAAAAGGGATCGTGCTCAGATACATCTAAAATTTCATTTGCACTTCTTCTTGTTTCATTGATATTTCCTCGTTGCAAAGAAATTATACAAAAAGCCTCTTTAAATCTAATATCAAAACATGTTCTAATAAATTTATTTTTAATGTTTTTAATATCTAATTCAATTTCTTGTAATCGATTAAATAATAACCTATAATTCCCTAAGCGATATAGCATTTGACAAATTAGAATTTCTGTTAATATTTTCATTTCTAATGTTTTAGAGCTTCTATTTTTTTTCACGATTAAATTATACAATGTTTTAAATTCCCATTCCTCTGTATACATTCTATAAATTAAATCATATACACTTGCCCACCCTTTATTACTTGTGGCACCAGCATTCAATTCCTTATCAACAACTTGTCTTAGTAATTCGAAATCTCCCTGTAAAGACAAGTATTCCATAGCTTCACGTAAATTTCTTAATTTATTTTTTTCTATGTATTTTTTTATCAAATTTCTTTTTTTAGTCGTATCTTTATACAAACAGTTTAATGTTTTAGAAAAATAACAGAACCTCATTTGTGTCCGTCCGTTTAAAACATCTGAAACAATACTTGGCGTTACGCTCCAATATCCTGCCAATTCTTTATTTGTAATTTTTGCTACATACAAGTCATCATTAATTTTTTTTAACAAGGTCTCCATCGTGTTCCTCCTAGAAACGTAAACATAAATGTTTTATAATTACATTTCAACGATATATTCAGTTATTTTTCTTTTGTAATATTGAAAATAGATATTCATTTGACTATTAGGATATCATTAGTCTAACACTTCAAAATGATTACGATTATCTTTTTGAAAAATATGCAAAATTACATAGCTTTGAACTAAGGTATGTACTACTATTATAAAATATAAAAAATTTAATAAACTAGACACATGAAGTTCTTTGATAACTTGATATATATAAGCTTGCAGGGAGAGCAAAAAGTGGAAAAACCAAGCAGTTTGGTCCGTACGTAAATAATTACCATAAAAAGAACGGTTTTTATGTACGTACAAAACATTGTACTGTCAAGTATCCCAACAATCTCATTGAACAAGATCCTCGACATGTAAAACGACGTTTTGTCAAATCTTCTGGATTCCAAAATATTCGTTATGCTTCACGTACTATAAAAGGGATTGAAACGATTCAGGCCCTATATAAACAGAGACGAAGTCTTGAATCAGACTCCGTCTTTTCAATGTATGATGAATTACAACAATTACTGGTAGCTGCATAATATGTCCCCATCCATACATGTCTTTATTTATCTTCTTAAGAAACTTTGCAACAGAACCCTCCAATTTAAATTATTTGATTGGTCCTGTAATGAAATTGTAAACCGTGCGGTCAGCTTTGATGTCAAAGTGTGCTTCCATAGTTGGAAATCTAGGGTTCACAGGAATTGAGCTTAGCTCTCTATCAATAATTGGTTGATAGATTTTAATTCGATACCCACCAGCTGCTAATTTGCTTACATTAATGCTTGTCCTGCTAGTTCCTTGTCCATAAGAACTTGTTGTGTCGGTATAAACATGTTTACTTAAAGGTCCTTGTTGAACAATTTTTCCTGTATTATCTTGAATCGTATAACGTGGTTGATAATCAGTAATATCTGGGTCGTCGCTTGTTACTACAACCATTTTTGCTTTCAATATATTGATAGCTGAACTTGAATAAGCTACATCAATACTTCTGACGCTTTCACCATGTAACACACCGTCGCCAACATAATCAATGTCTGTTCCTTGAACAAAGAAAGGAATGTCTGTAATTCTTGACCATGTTCCATCTGATTTTTTATATTCAACCATAACCTTGTAGCCAGTGTTTTGATTCATAAACGGTAATGTTCAAGCAACAGTTGCTGTTCCATCAGCTTTTGTTGTTTGAACGGGCGAATAAACCGTCCCACTAGGCGAATAAACTGCCAATCGAACTTGACCGACCGTGGCTTTACTTGTATTATCGGTCATTTTGACCGTGTGTGTTAATACATCGCCTTTCTTAACTTCCATGTAGTTACTGAATGTTGAACCGTTTAGCTTCCAAGTGCTTTCATCGTAAAAATTGGAATCGTCATACCACACACTAATAACTTCTGCTTTTGCTGACGATGTTGGTTGAGCTAGCTCTGTGATGGTTAAACCACCAAGAGCTAACGTACCTGTCAATATTACTTTTCCAAATATTTTCATTTGAAATCCTCCTATTAACCGTTATAAGTGAAAGTTTTTGTTTTCGAAAAATGGTTGCCAATTTTAACGATAGCTACATAATTACCTTTTGTGCAACCAGAAGTGAATGTTGTTTCCCATACGTGAGTATCAGCTGTTACTTTTGGA
Source organism: Bacillus pseudomycoides (assembly GCF_022811845.1). Classification (NCBI taxonomy): domain Bacteria; kingdom Bacillati; phylum Bacillota; class Bacilli; order Caryophanales; family Bacillaceae; genus Bacillus; species Bacillus pseudomycoides. The sequence goes on along the minus strand of NZ_CP064268.1, from coordinate 142,838 downwards.
GTGATTGTTTTATAACGTGACAGCGAACCATCTGCTTCAATTTTGAAAATTTTGCATTCGTTAGTTAATACACCAACGAATCCACTGTCAGCTATACGGAATGTATCTCCCAATTTGAAACTTGAGCTAAGTCCTAAGCTGTACTCCTGAGATTCTGCAACATTTGCTAAATCGTAAACTGTGTTAATTCCCCAAGCATCTAATACAGCTGCTGCTGCTTTTGTTGGTTGTGAAAATTCTGCAACCGTAATTCCCCCAATTGCTAATGCTCCAGCTAATGCGATTGCTTTAAATGATTTCATTTGTTGTTTCCCCAAAAATTTTGTAATTTGTAGCAATTACCGACATGCTCAGGTCGTTAAGTTTATTTCTTGCGTTGGAAGCTATGTGCAGGTTTTCCTTTTTTACCTTTTGCAACGTAAGGAGTTCTAAATTATCAATATTTTCCAAACTAATAAAACATTCATTTAAATCGCCAGGATTTAAATGAATCACCTTCTACAGGATGTGAAGTAATAACGCGATACTCTTTTTGTGATTTAAAAAGTTTCTTTCATAAAAAATGCTCTTGTAACATCTATTCTGTGCATTTTCCTAGCTTCGAGGCCAATGTGAATCTCCTGTGTTGCTGGTTCAAAATATCTGAAAAAAGAATTTTTATGTTTATTACCAATTCCTTTATCACCATGCTTATTTTCCAAATTTAAAAAATCCCTGTGTTGCAAAAATATAAATTCCCTTCTAAAAACATTTAAACGTGTTCTAGTCTAAATAATTTGATGAACATTAAAAGAACCCCTTTTCAGATTCATTCCATTATATCACAATTAAGGGATATATATTCTTTTTTGTGATAAATTTGGTTCTGTTGCAAAGTTTTCTAAATGAGGCTACACTCTAGAAAAAGAAACAGGGAGATTTTTAAATGAAATATTTTAAAGGAAAACAGTTCAAGAAAGATATTATTTTAGTAGCCGTTGGCTATTATTGTCGTTTTTCTTTAAGTTATCGTGATGTATCTGAAATCTTGAAAGAACGTGGTGTTTCCGTTTATCCAACAACAATTATGCGTTGGGTTCATGAATACGGCAATCTGATCTATCAAATTTGGAAGAAGAAAAATAAATCCGCGCACCATGGTTGGCATTTAGATGAAACTTACATCAAAGTGAAAGGAGAGTGGTGTTATCTTTATCGTGCAATTGATGGAGATGGGCATACTTTGGATATTCAACTTCGTAGAACACGCGATCATCAAGCGGCTTATCTGTTTATGAAGCGACTCGTCAAAGTTTTTGGAGAACCAACGGTTCTTACTACCGATAAGGCTCCAGCCTTGCTTTGTGCGTTCAAAAAACTGAAAAAGAACGGTTTTTATGTACGTACAAAACATTGTACTGTCAAGTATCTCAACAATCTCATTGAACAAGATCATCGACATGTAAAACGACGTTTTGTCAAATCTTCTGGATTCCAAAATATTCGTCATGCTTCACGTACTATAAAAGGGATTAAAACGATTCAGGCCTTATATAAACAGAGACGAAGTCTTGAATCAGACTCCGTCTTTTCAGTGTATGATGAATTACAACAATTACTGGTAGCTGCATAATATCTCCCCATCCATACATGTCTTTATTTATCTTCTTAAGAAACTATGCAACAGAACCATTCTTCTTCTCTTCTAATTATTTGTACCAGAATCTAAAAATTCAAAAAAACCAGGAACTTCTAATTTATTAATAACATCTATTTTTTCAAATATTTTCATCTTAATCTCTTGTTCTAAATCTTCTCTTTCTTGATAGGGAGTATTATGTAAACAGCTACGAATTTTAAAATTGAAAATTTGTAAGACCTTTTCATAATTACAACTACTTAAAATTTCATCCTTTAATTCTACCATAAATTTTTTCACCTCATATTAATTGTGATTTGAGTTTTTTAAAGCCTGTTTATGATTATAAGAAATTGTCTGCTCTGATTCCGATAGAATTCGTGAAATTTGTTTATTATTGTATTGATAAACATAATATAAATTTAATATTTTCAGTTGCTTTTCACTTAATAAATTTAAACCTTTGTATAGCAATTCGTCTGTTATATGCTCTTTTAAGTCAGTCTGATTTTCTTCGATCTGCATATAAGTTATATCTGTTAAATCATCGCTCATTAATTCCAAGATAGTTGTATTATTCTCACCTTCATTAGTAAATGATTTATCTAAATTTAATATATTTCTGCTATTATTAATGGAAACTTTTTATCAAAACCTATCGAATAAAAATAAATTAAGTTACTAATATAACTTATTATTTTTACTTTTTAAAATGAACTTTAAAAGCCTTATCTAGTAACTGCTTATTTTCATTGGTTGTCTGTTCTATAACATTAAGAAATAACCCATAATTATCCGGATTGCTCAGAAAACTCCGCATAATAGGTTCTTCTAATTTTTTTGATATATACTGTATAAATTTTCTATATTTTTGTTATTCAAAAACAACCTCCCAATATTTAAAAAATAATCTAAGAATATAAAGTGTTTCTAAATAATTCCTAAAGCACGTTTCTTTCTTTTATAAAATTTATCCCTGTTCATTAATAATTTATCGTAAATATAATCATCATTGTATTTCTTATTACTCAGATATTTTATAGTAATGATATTACGTTGATCTTCATCTAGCCCATTACACAGTACCCTTTCAATTTGTTCAAACTTCATACGGTTAAGACTCTCCATATCACTAATTCTAGGGAATAAAATTACCCCTTCTCTTTTTTGTTCAACAGCGTTTTCAAAATATATCTTTAATACACGATATTCTTTTAGAATATTAATTACCTCCTTTTGAACTTTCTTTTCTGTTTCCTTATCAATTGTTGGTAATAAAGATAATTGTTTCAAACAGAATTCCCTTGTATCGGATAAAAAGATTAAAAGAATAAATAACTGATTAAAAATCCATACAATCATAGTTTTTCAAGTGAAAACTTTAAAATATCTTAAATACCGATATCAAAATAAACAAGAGCAATGCCCTGTGGGTATTGCTCTTTAATAATTATTTAACTTCTATATAAGATGAGTTTTCCGTAATATAGAATGTAATATTTTTACTATTGTGAACTTTATATTGTTTTGAACCATTTACCATAATCTCAGCATCTATAATAAAACCTTCTCCAACATTTACAACACCAGCGACATCTTTATCTTCCCAAGAAGGCGATTTATAAAAGCGTAAATTATCTACCTTAGACACCATACGGTGTCCTACAATTGATGAACTCATATTCTCTTTTGTATCAAGCCTAATATAAGATGGGTCATATTTTATCCATTGATTACCTCCAAGATTTAACCATCCATCTTGTTCACCTAATACAGCATAAGATTCTGGTTTGTTTACCTGACGAATTACTGAATAACTTGTTCCAGGTCCTTTTCGTAAATTAATATTAAATCCTTCTATATATACAACTCTATTAATAGAAGGTACATTTAATTTTAGTGATTCTGTAGGATTAAATTCATCATTTGAATGATTGTACGCATGCTTTACATCGGAACGGAATTGAGACTCAGAAACACCGTGACTTTTTAAATAAGCTAAAGGATCTTCATGTGTTGTGCCTCCGAGATGTCTACGGACATCATCATGTGTCCATAGTCCTTTTTCTACCGATAACCCCTGATTACGTAAGATCATCGCAAGTAACTTCACATATTTATTGTAGGAACGCTTGAATTTATCATCATCAGCAGTTTCACAAAGCTCTACATGTACAAAGCGGCTATTTGCATCTGGACCTGCACCATATGCAATATAATTTGTATCCGCAATTTGAATTGTTTCATTCCAATCTACTGCATAATGTACAAACGCTGAACGCCATGTACGAGTTTCATATTTTTGAATATTAATAGCTGGTGCTTCTGATGTTGCTGTACTGTGTGCGACAACACCTTCATATGCACCCACACCATTTCGATAAGAAATTTTCGGTAAGTTCTCTATAATAAGGGTTCTATCGGCAAGGGCACCTGTAGCAAAGCTTACTAAGGAGATAAATGTTATTAATACAAAGATAAATAGATGTGATATTTTTTTCATAAATCATTTATCTCCTTTTGTACCCAGAATTTGCTTGATTTCAGATACATCTTTAGATAGAGAACCAAAAGCTTCAGCTTGTTTTGTAATTACAGCTTGATTTTCTGTAATTGTTTGCTGATATTTATCTTCTCGCTCTTTGTTTTCCTGACGATTTGATTCTAATAATTCCTTACTCTCCTTCCTTGTTGAAAATAGTAGCCAAACAAATAAGGCGCCAAAAGCACCTTGTGATAGCATGACATTTAAAATCTGTTCTTCCATTATATTCATCTCCTTTTTTCAATAAAAAATAGAAGCAAGTATATGCTTCTATTTCTTAAACAATATTTAGTTAGATTCTTTAAAAACCAAGTTCTTTTACTAGTATTTCAGTGTTTCTAATTACTGGCTTTTCATTATTTAGGAATCATTTAAGCTTACGGTAATAACACCACTGAATTTCACAAATAATACCATAAATGAGAGTTATTCTGGTCATCTTACAGCCACTCCTACCTATTAAAATTATACCTTAAATTAATCAAGTGCAGTGTGACATGAGTGTGGCATGAGTGTAGCATCCATTCACTTTTCTAATTATCCATGACATTAATTCTAATAACCGATATATAAATACATGTGAACATTTATTGTTAGTTTAGTATTGTTAAAATTAGTATTGTTAGTGTTCCCCTCAAATACTATCACTAGTTTCTCTAAGTACTCCCCCTATTTCTCCCAAACACCATCCCTTGTTTTTCTGAGCTATTAGACATATCTAAAAAATTTTGTGAACTAGAAAGATTTTTTTACCATAATTGATAGTTATTCTGACTTTTTTGTTCCATTTAGGTCGTATTTCGGTTCTGGTGCAAATACTTAGGAAAGATATAAAGAGGCGAAAAGTTTCCTAGTGGCATCTAGTCTTAAGCAGGTTCTGTTGCAAAGTTTGAAAAAATATAGCGGGGGGCATAGGTTGAAGATAGGAATTAAGCAACCGATACTAATTGCTGTAGTTCTTTGTACACTGAAAAGACGGAGTCTGATTCAAGACTGCGTCTCTGTTTATATATGGCCTGAACCGTTTCAATCCCTTTTATGGTACGTGAAGCATGACGAATCGTTTGGAATCCAGAAGATTTGGCAAAGCACCGTTTTATATGTCGATGATCCTGTTCGATGAGATTATTGAGATGCTTAACGGTGCAATGTTTCGTATGTACATAAAAACCGTTCTTTTTCAGTTTTTTAAACGCACAAAGTAAAGCAGGATCCTTGTCTGTTATGAGAACCATTGGTTCTCCAAAACCTTTCACTAACCTTTTCATAAACATATAGGCGGCTTGATGATCCCTTGTTTTACGAAGTTGAATATCTAAGGTGTATCCTTCTTGATCAATCGCACGATAGAGATAACACCACTCTCCTTTCACTTTGATATAGGTTTCATCTAAATGCCATGTGAAATATGCTGCTCTATTTTTCTTCTTCCAAATTTTATAAATCAAATTTCCATATTCATGCACCCAACGCATGATGGTTGTTAGATGCACGGAAACTCCACGTTCTTTCAGAATTTCGGATACATCGCGATAACTTAAAGAAAAACGACAATAATAGCCGACGGCTACTAAAATAATATCTTTCTTGAACTGTTTTCCTTTAAAATATCTCATGCATCATGCTCCTTGAATCATTTTTCTTACATTTTAATTTCCCTAAAAAAACTTTGCAACAGAACCTTCTTATTTTTATCATTTTTTCTTATTTTTCACACATAAAAACTTCAATTCTTTCCAGAGTGTCGGAAATCCTAAAGGGTTTCCAAACACTCTGTAAAAACAAAAAAAGTTGTTTGTTAAAGAACAAACAACTTTTTTTGTTTTTTAAGGAACATATCCGTTCCCCATTGATATGCAGATAAGTTTTCCTTTTCTTGAAAAAGGTATTTCTCCAGCTCCTCGGGATGTAAAGCAGAGAGTGCATTCGGAGGCATTTTGCTCAGATAATCCTTGATACCTTCGAACATTTCAGCGCCTCCCTTGCATTTTTAACGATAGATTTTGAAAGAATCTGTTAAGTTTGTAAATTTGTTGTTTAAAACACCTTTAATTCGGTATGTTCCCGGTAAATTGTCCGTGATGTTAAATGATCTTGTTACTCGGTTTGAAAACGAACCGCTTAACGTGTCAGTTGTTCTCCATGAGCCGTTTTCATTTCGTTGCAAATAAATTGTATAATTCCATGTCCCCCCACTATTAAGATTAAATTGTGTGAAATCTACTGTCGTAGCTCCGGAACTGTAATAACTTGCATCTGTATGCCCACCTACTGTACCTGTATAACCGTTGTAACCAAAATGTAAATATTGTGCCATTGTAATAGCCTCCTCAGAATATTATATTTTTTATTATCGGAGTTTATTTATTGGTATAACTTAGAAAGAATTTTTTCTTCAAGCTATCTAATAAATTAACTCCTTACTCTATTAAGTGAAATGAACGTACAATATATAAAAGATCGAGAGCTTTTTTATTTTTTATAAAGGACTGAACTTGCCCCGAATAGTGGACACCGCTGTTTTAAGCCGCTATCACTATCAACATCTACAAAAGTTCCTACAAGTTTATACTTTTTCACGAACTTTTCAACTCTTTCTTTTTCGAATGAATCCTTTAATTTTACAAAAACAGCCGAAATCATAAAATAATCATCTTTATAAGAGTGGTAAATAAAAATTTCAATCAACGTTAAAACCCCCTTTTATTTTTTATTACACTAATATTCAAAAATTGAACTATAGGGAAGAAATGATTTCAATCAAAATTTATCACTAGTGTTGCATTAAAATAATTTAGGTTTTAAAGGAATTCGAAATATTCGATAATCGTATTTTACGAAAAGAAAAAGTCCTTTATAATGAATACAGTTAGGTGGTAACCTATCCAGGTTCTGTTGCAAAGTTTGAAAAAATATAGCGGGGGGCATAGGTTGAAGATAGGAATTAAGCAACCGATACTAATTGCTGTAGTTCTTTGTACACTGAAAAGACGGAATCTGATTCAAGACTGCGTCTCTGTTTATATATGGCCTGAACCGTTTCAATCCCTTTTATGGTACGTGAAGCATGACGAATCGTTTGGAATCCAGAAGATTTGGCAAAGCACCGTTTTATATGTCGATGATCCTGTTCGATGAGATTATTGAGATGCTTAACGGTGCAATGTTTCGTATGTACATAAAAACCGTTCTTTTTCAGTTTTTTAAACGCACAAAGTAAAGCAGGATCCTTGTCTGTTATGAGAACCATTGGTTCTCCAAAACCTTTCACTAACCTTTTCATAAACATATAGGCGGCTTGATGATCCCTTGTTTTACGAAGTTGAATATCTAAGGTGTATCCTTCTTGATCAATCGCACGATAGAGATAACACCACTCTCCTTTCACTTTGATATAGGTTTCATCTAAATGCCATGTGAAATGTGCTGCTCTATTTTTCTTCTTCCAAATTTTATAAATCAAATTTCCATATTCATGCACCCAACGCATGATGGTTGTTAGATGCACGGAAACTCCACGTTCTTTCAGAATTTCGGATACATCGCGATAACTTAAAGAAAAACGACAATAATAGCCGACGGCTACTAAAATAATATCTTTCTTGAACTGTTTTCCTTTAAAATATCTCATGCATCATACTCCTTGGATCATTTTTCTTACATTTTAATTTCTCTAAAAAAACTTTGCAACAGAACCACATATATAGTAACAACAGCATTTCGGAAAAAAATTATGCTAAGAGTATGCAAAATTTCATACAGTTTTTTAGCTAATTCATTAACAAACGAGAACTCTAAAACGGAGCCAGATTAGGAATGTATAAAAAATTGCATAGATTGATAGAACAAAAAAAGGAGGTTCTCTTGTGAGAGTTGGATTCCTTCTTGTCCTTGCTGATGGTATGCTCAGAGTGATGGAGGGATATTATGGGTTATATTATGGGGTATATTGAATTTTATGGAACACTATTTCTTATAATCGGTACTGCAATATTTGTATTCAGCAAGGTCGAATCACCAAAAATTAAAGAGAAAAATCTGCCCTTTGTAATGATTGGTTTAGGGATAAATATACTTGTCAGTCCATTATCTATTTTTATAGGTGGTTTTGCAACAGATCCCCCAGATAGTACTATGCTCGATTTTTGGAAAGGATTTTTTTTTATTCAGGCAATACCGCTCCTCATACTACTTCTAGCTTTGGTGCGGTGGTTTATTCGCAAGAACAAGGAAAAAGTCCACATGTAGAAATTTAAAATGACTTCCGCTAACGAGAATTATGTGAATACGAAAGTCCTCCAGTTAAACAATCTGGAGGACTTTTAATAGTCTTCTAAATATATTGAATTCCAATAATAGGAGGTTATCTTAACCTTTCATGTATGTATATTTATCATATTTTTTTGCTCTTATTCTCGATTGAGATAACACTCTTGATTTTTGCCCTTTCCTGGGGTCCCGTCCTATACTTTTTATTCCACTGCTTACGTTCAAATTATTGAAAATTCATATTTTCAGCGAATCATCAAAATTTCACTCTTCTCAAAAACTTTATTGTTGGCCCAGTACTAGCATTCTTGTAACCAGGGAGAAAAAGTAAAGTTCAGTTCATATTTGTCACTTTACCTATAAGTTTGCCGCAATTGGAAGCATAAACTTGCCGGAATTCACTTGTTTTAGAAGATATTTATCTAATTGTTCAAAGAAAATGGAAGCATAACTTTGCCGTGGATTAATTATTAACCCATAAACTTGCCGTGAATGCTGTTTGTTTGTAATAAAGTTTGATCAAAAACATGCTACAAACGTTGATTTTATAATAGATTCTTTTCCAGTAGATTTAAGATTGGTTTTTATAAAAATGGTTGATTAAAATTACACATGTTAACCTTACTATGTGATTCTCTGATTAATAAAACGCAAAAAAAATTTGGGAATAGTAACACCTATACATTACCATTATCCTTTTTTTTATAGAAATGGTTCGAATTCTCGACAATAATCCATCCTATAGTTATTAATGTTATAGAAAATAATCTAAGACCCAATCTATACATATAATCTAAATCTTTAAGATAAAAGAAAGATAATATCCCTATAACAGCACCAATTATCCCAATAATCAAACCTTTATATTTTTGTAAAAACATATAGTTACCCCTTTCATGTAAACAAAATATTCCATATTTAAACAATACTAAATTATGGAATATTTTTAAAGTATTAAAACATTTTTATATTCAGTTTATATATCATGTTTCTTTTATTAATAAAAATATCCCTATAGATAAGTAAACCCAAAGGGATAAAACGATCAACTTTTTTATAATCGGTACGAATTTATTTCAAAGCTACAGGAAGCATAAGTTTGCCGCAAACAAAAAGAACCATAAGCTTGCCGTTTCGGAAAACTTATGGTTCATATCACAATATTTTTTTGTAATTTGTAAAATTTACTGTTAAATATTCACAAAAAAACCAGCTATTTTATGCGAAATAAGCAAAATATAGCTGGTTTTTATCAATTTCCTATTTTCTTAGTTTTGTAAAACTCATTTTTATTTTCGGTTCTGGTGCAAAAACTTCAAGATACATGCAAGTAACCTCTAAATCTTGGACATACTGATACTAGTACTCTAAAAAAGGTGTGTGATCGGTATGAAAAAGGAAAATTTGTTCAAATGGAAGCATTATCAACCTGATATGATTTTATTAACTGTGAGATGGTACCTACGGTACAACCTCAGTTTTCGTGATTTGGTAGAAATGATGGAGGAACGAGGTTTGTCTATTGCTCACACCACCATTATGCGTTGGGTGCATCAATATGGACCTGAATTAGACGAAAGAGTACGACGTCATCTTAAGACGACAAATGATTCCTGGAGAGTCGATGAAACGTATGTGAAAGTAAAAGGTCAATGGATGTATTTATATCGCGCAGTAGATTCTGAAGGAAACACCATTGATTTTTATCTAAGTGAATCAAGAGATAAACAAGCAGCCAAGCGCTTTTTCAAGAAAGCCTTGGCTGCTTCTCATATTTGTAAACCTCGTGTTATAACAGTAGACAAGAACCCAGCCTATCCCGTAGCGATTCAAGAGTTAAAGAAGAGAAACGTATGCCTGAAGGCATACAAATAAGGCAAGTTAAATATCTCAATAATATAGTGGAACAGGATCACCGTTTCATTAAGAAACGTGTACGTTCTATGTTAGGATTCAAGTCGTATGAAACAGCCACTTCTATATTGAGCGGCGTTGAAGCCATGCATATGATGAAAAAAGGACAACTTAACCTACAGGTGAAGTCTGCTCAAAATGAAGTTGGGTTCATACATAAGTTGTTTAGAATTGCATCATAATCTGTCATTGAATAGGCCATGTAGGTTCTATATCTCTATCAAATGGTTTTTGCACCAGAACCTAAATTCGTTCAGGATATCTCGCGAGAAACCCTATTTCGTGAGATGGACACGATGGATCAGGCAGCCTTAGAAAGACGAAAACGTCATATGTTAGAAAATCTTAGAAATGAAATGCAATCGCTAGATACGTTTTTGAACCAACCACCATTAAATCTGGTACCACCATTAAATCTGGTTGGATAGTCCTCTGTATAAATTCCGAAAATCTTTTAAGTTACGGGGTCTGTGTAGCAATGGAACTTTTTTACGCAATAAGCATTAGCGGACATTAGAAATAATAAAAATATCATATTTGGGTGTTTTTGCCATACTTTGAAAAGGAGGAATAAGACAAAATATACAAATCAGTTCTAAAATAATATGTATACAAAAACAAACCCTCCTATCAGAGAGCCTGTTCTCGTATGTTTTCTACAAAATAAAATAGCGATGAAAGGGTATTAGCTATGACAAATTAACTTTATCACATTTTGGATAATTTTGTATTGAGAAATAAAAGTGCTATTTTGTTAAGTTGGAAATACAATTTTCTCACTTTGCGAAGCTGTCGGATTAATAGGGGGTACAGCCGAGATACGTGTAAAAATAGGTCATAGACTTACTTTCATTTCCAATTCGATTTAAAAAATAGAAGAAAATGTGAATGCTTTAAAACAAGCTACATGTAGCTTGACTTAAACGAAAGAACAAGTAAAATTATCCATACTAGCTTTATAACACTTCAGAAAGCGAGTTGGAACTATGGCTCTTCACATTTGTGAAGTAACAGTAAATAATTGGCGTTCAGTCGCTGCTTTAGACGTAGCTAAAGAGCAACAACAATTTATTGAAAGTAATGCGTTTTCTTTAGCAGAATCTTTATTTGAAGAAAATGGAACATCATTAGGTTTATATGATGGAGAAACACTTGTCGGATACGCAATGTATGGTTGGTATTCAGCAAAAGATGACAGCGTATGGCTAGATCGTTTTATGATTGATTACCATTTCCAAGGAAACGGGTATGCAAAACGGTTTCTACACCTGATAATCCAGTATTTACAACAAAAATTTCAATGCAGAAAAATTTATTTAAGTCTTCATCCAGACAACAAACTAGCAATGAAACTATATGAGTCTTTCGGTTTTCAATTAACTGATAAAATTGATGCTGAAGGTCCCGTTGTTGGTGTTGTAATGGAATTACTTATAGATGAGGTACAGACCGCAAATCGCAAGAATTTAATTGACTTCTGATAACGAGAATTATGTAAATGAGCTGTCCATATGGACAGCTTATTGTATTTTTTGCTTAGCGTGGTTTTTTTCCAAAATACTGGCGATACCCCAAATTGCAATTGCCTTGAGGTTTTTGCACCAGAACCGGTCTATCTATAATACTTGATACACCTTTCTTGAAAAGGGATTCTATCATCAAGCAGCACTTCTTCTTGCAGCAATTTTGTTATATTCTCTATTTTTACAATGAATAGTGCGAAGAAGTCTCCCGAATTTGGATATGAAAATAGTCCATACCCCTTTGGTGACAGTATTTTGTTGGCCTCCTTGATCTTTTCAGGTAAAAATTCATAATTAAATGCTTCTAATTTCTCGAGTTCTTCTTGTGTTGCTAATTCAATTTGGTGGGCAAATTCGTAATCAAGAATAAAATTGACAATTTCTTGGTATTGCTCACCTTTATAGTCAACGTATAAAAACTGTTTCGTCGTCAATCCATATTTTAATAGGTCTTCATGTAAGTCATAACTTCCTTGCTCCTTCAAAAACGTTTCCAAATCCTTGCTATCAGGAAATATAATCTGCGCTATCCCTTGATTGGGCATATTAGCTTCCTCCCTTTTATTGAAATAATTCTCCATGCTTGTTAGGAATATATTCCGGGTAGTTTTTACGATAAAATTCATCGATCATCTGAAGCACGGGGTCCCATTCAGGGTATGGCTCACGTTCTCCAAATACCATTTTCGCTTCTGGAGTATTCATCAGAAAATTATCGAATTGAGTAGGTACTGGCAACCCTAGTTGTTTCCTTACATGGATCAAGAATAAGATTTCAATAGGATAAAATCCGAATCCGAAATCACCAAATTCACCTAGCTGTCCGATTTCAGAAGCTAATGTAGAATGATACTGAGACATTATCGAAATTAGATGTTCTATTTCTTCTAATTCACCAGTCGACCAACGTCCCAGCACTTCATCATAAATGTTCAGGTCTTCAGGGATTAAGTCGCATCGTAGTTCAGCTTCCTTAAACTTATTTATCACGGCTAGATGCAATTTTTCATTCGTTCCCATGATGGTTTTATTTTTATACTGCAAGTACAGCTCTAGCAAAAACCAAATATGTCTATCCTCTTCATTGGCATCTATTAAATGTCCACCGAAGTGATGAGCCATAAAATCATATAATATATTTTCTTCTTTCTCCCATCCATACATTGCAAAATGAACTAATGTGAGGACGACTTCTCTAAACGTATATCCCAAGATCATCCTTGGATACCTGATTGTATAGAGATCCTGTCCCATGCACTGGTAAAATAAGACCTTCTGCATGTTCTTTAATCCTTCTACATTGTTTCCACCGCTGATCAATACATCGTTTTTCCATAGTGACAAGTGATATGAGAAAATTTTGCTTAGATTTATTAATAGTATGTGATCTTTCTCTGTTTCATTTTGCTCAACGATTTTCTCAATCTTTCTTCTACTAACACTATATTTATCTTTAACATCTTCAAATTTGATTCCATCCACAAAATTTTTGCTATATCTTTTAAAAAGGCATTTCTAACTTTTTTTGGTTCATCATTGTATCCTCCCATTTGTATGTTTTCTAATTTCTGTTTCTAAACATAAGTGAGACCCCAGTTTCAACCACTCTTATTTTAACTCAAATGTAAATTATAGTAACTTATTAAATTCACTTTTCTTAATTATTCAGCCTTTTACCTTAAAAAATCGAATGTAAACTAATACCCAAAAGTTTACATTTGTTTTAAAAGAAATTGTAATCAATTATGACACTATAAGGGGCTAGTTTTTTGCTTCGCTTTAACCCAATCACTGCCTTACACCCAAATACAATGGGAAAACCATAAAAAATAACTTTTCATGAAATTTAAAAAAAGAGCCTTATTAAGGCTCTTTTTTTAAATCTATTTATTAACTTTTTTAATTTTACTTACAAAAAGACTAATTATACCGATAGCTAAAAATGAATAACCCATTGGTAGTAAATAGAATGGTTCCACAAGGGTACCATCTGATGCAACTTTAGATCCGATAGTATTAAAACTAACTACACACCCTATCCCTAGGATAAATGGTATTAAAGTTAAAATATATTTTTTCATTTTAAAACCTCCGTATGTAAGGATTGTTTGATACAAAATAAGTGATTTATAGGTTAGTAAGGTTGGAGCTACTCATTTATAAATTATTTAATTATAAAGGATAAAATCCCAGCAATTATGCATGTAATTCCGCCTAATAACTGTCCTATTCCAGTGATTTTGTCTAAAAATGATTCATATGTTTTCGTACTATATATACCCCATAATACCAAGACTACACCAAAAGTATAAATGCTAGTTTTAAAATCATCGTATGGTTACCTCTGTATAATATATTTTTTATGTGTGTATTTCTTATACTTTTATTATCACATTGAAATAATAGTTAAACTATCTAATAACCTTACATAAAGGTGACAGTGTTGTAAGATTTCATAAATGGGGTCACTATATCATTCGGAGAAAATTGTACGCTAAGGACTACAAACCCTTATCATTATAGTGTTTTTTAAGATGAATACATGTTCAGAAATATAAAAACCTAAGTTTAATTGAACATTGATTTGTTTACACACTGTATGAACATGATTATAGCTAGAAAACGTTGATATTATTGAGTTTTATCCTCTGTTCATAAACATAAAATTTTCTGTACACATACAAATAAAATCACATTTTATCAGCAATACATAGCACAGACTAGTTGATATCCCTTCATATAGATATGCAATTCTTCATATCCAAATAAAGGGAATCTATATGCAGTATATGATTAAATTATATTAATAATATTAAAATTTCATTTGTTTTTCTTTCAAATTAAAATAATTATTTTTTAGCTAGATATATCAAATCCTAATTATTTTAGTTAATTAAATGATATTGAAATAGTAGTTTTATCAATATAATATTTCCCCTCATATTAATTTGTAATAATAAAATTAACGGTTCTGGTGCAAAAACTATAAGATTTATGTAACTAATCTCTGAAACTTAGACATACTGATACTAGTACTCTAAAAAAGGACGTGATCAGTATGGAAAAGCAAAACCTATTCAAGTGGAAACATTATCAGCCTGAACTAATCTTATTAACAGTAAGGGGTACCTACGGTACAATTTGAGCTTCCGTAACCTGGTGGAAATGATGGAGGAAAGAGGATTATCCATTGCTCACACAACGATTATGCGCTGGGTTCATCAATATGGACCTCAATTAGAAGAGAAAGTACGACATCATCTAAAATCAACAAATGATTCATGGAGAGTCGATGAAACCTATATTAAAGTAAAAGGGCAATGGATATATTTATATCGTGTCGTTGATTCAGAAGGGAATACCATTGATTTTTATCTAAGTAAATCAAGAGATAAACAAGCCGCCAAGTGTTTTTTCAAGAAAGCCCTGGCTTTTTCGTACGTTTCTAAACCTCGCGTGATAACAGTAGATAAGAACCCTGCCTATCCTGTAGCAATTCAAGCGTTGAAAGAAGAAAAACTTATGCCTGAAGGCATACAGCTATGACAAGTTAGATATCTCAATAATATAGTGGAACAAGATCATCGTTTTATTAAGAAACGTGTGCGTTCTATGTTAGGGTTCAAGTCTTTTGGCACAGCTACATCCATTCTTGCAGGAGTAGAAGTCATGCATATGATTAAAAAAGAACAGATTGATTTACGGGATCAGTCTGTTCAAAATCAGAAAGAATTCATCCATCAATTGTTTGGGTTAACAGCATAAAATACAATTCCACTCGAAATATATGCGCTATATTCTCTTTTATTTTATCTTTGCACCAGAACCGCCAAAACGCTATCCTTTCTGTATATTTCTACAAAAAGAATAGCGCTTTTTTCGTAAGTTTAAAAGTTATGTTAGCGTCTTTTTTACAAACAAAATAAAAATTAACAGACTAACAAACCCAGAGACAGCACAAACAATGAATAGCATTTGATATCCCATGAGTTGTGAAACAAATCCTAGAAGAATGGACCCTAAACCAATCCCTAAATCAAAAGCAGTAAAAAATGTAGCGTTCGCTATTCCTCTTTTCTCTGGTGAAGCTAATCGTATCATGGCTACTTGAAGAGCAGGTTGTGCTGATCCGAATCCAATCCCATACAAAATAGCTGTAATAACTAGTCCAACAATCCCATTTGTCATTGCTAGAACTAATAGTGCGGCTATCAGTGTAAACAGCGCAGGAATAATAATGATTCCTTCTCCATATTTATCGGATACCTTCCCTGCAAATGGTCTAACTACTGTAAGTGTGACAGCATAAACTAAGAAAAAAGTACCAGCATTAACTTGAATTTTTGCCGCAAACAGTGGTAAAAATGTTGTAATGCCACCAAAAGTAAGAGATAGGAAAAATGTAACAATAGCGATTGGTAAGAGTGTTTTTTCAAAAAATGATATTGGTTTTTTTGATGCATGTTGAATTGCTGGTATTTTTGTACCAAGTGCAAGTATGAATGCAACAAGTGCTAATCCTGTACATAGAAGAAATAGATAATGGAATGAAAATGATTTTATTACCCAAAGACCTAATACTGGTCCTAAAGCCATACCTAAAGTCATGGCAAGTCCATACCATCCCATTCCTTCTCCACGACGAGATTGTGGAATAACATCAGTCACAGCCGTTCCGATCGAAGTTGTAGCAACTGCCCAGCTGATTCCATGGAGAATACGTAAGACCACTAAAAATATAACCCCTGTTACCCAATCATAAAAATACATTGTAATTGCGAAAAGTAGTAGTCCGCTTATTATAAATACCATTCGACCATATCGATCCATTAATCCTCCAACAATAGGACGAAAAATAACTGCCGATATTGTAAACACCCCAATAATAAATCCAACTTGAGATTCACTTCCACCTAGTTGTTTAATAAACATAGGTAGTGTTGGCATTAGTAAATAAAAACCACTAAATAGTAATAATGCTGTAATGGTCAGCATTATATAGTTTTTTGTCCATAAACGTTCCATTGTAATGTAATCCTGCTTTCTTTCGTTTAATAAGTTGAGAATGGAAAGCTCGCATCAATTGGGGCCTTACTGCCCAATTGATGCGAGCTAAGCAAATAAAAAAGCAGTACCATCCGCTATAAAAGTGTTGGTACTGCCATATAGAGTGACAAGTGTTTTGTTAATTAGAACTTACTTGCTACTTTAATCGCTTTTTCAAGCCCTACAGCAATAATTTCTTCTGCTTTATCTGGGAACTGGTTGTGACCTTCAATTACTATTTTTTCTATATCTTTTGCACCGAAGAAGCCCATCATACTTGCTACATATTTAACAGCCATTTCCATTGGGGCTTTTGGTCCTTCAGAATATACACCGCCACTTGCGTTTAATAATGCAATTTTTTTATTTCCAATGAGACCTACTGGACCTTCTGACGTATATTTAAATGTTTTTCCCGCGCGGTTTAAGTAATCAATATATGTGTGTAATACAGCTGGGATTGTTAAATTCCATAATGGGAAACCAAAAACAACTTTATCAGCTGCAAGGAATTGATCTAAATATTTATCCGCAACAGCTACTGCTTTTGCTTCTTCTGCTGTTAAATCAAATCCTCTACTAGACTTAAATGTGCCGTTAATCATATCTACTCCTACATATGGCAATTCCTCGTTGTATAAATCAAGCTCTACTACCGTCTCATTTGGATGAGATTCTTTATAACTTGCTAAAAAAGCATAATATAATTTTACGCTAACTGATTGATTTGCTGGACGATTGTTTGCTTTTACAAATAAAACTGTTGTCATTCTCTTTTCCTCCTGTTACTCACTCTTTGACGTTGTTATATATTTATTTAATAAAAAGGGTAGTATATTGTTCTTTATAATATCTTTTTAAAACTATACTCCATGTCTCCACCTAGAGCTTCAGCTGTATCACCAGTTTCTCTGAAGTCATGTGTATGAATTTTCTCAAACAGACCAAAATTTACTTGCTTATAAAATTCATAACAAGGGAATCCATCATGTGCACCTTCAATATCGACAGTACCATCTTTTTGGACATGTACAGTTAATAGGTAGTCAACAGGAGGTGCATATACATTTAATGGGTTGCTAGCACTTGCAGTCATTTTAAATTTGACGTCATTTGACTTCCATACAACATCAGTGCACAAAATATTTTCCGTACTAGCTTTTCCTGTTCTCTTATTAACGGAACCATCAGGAGTTGTGATTCTTTCTGTTGTTATGCCGGTATTCGCATATGTGAAAATTTCTTTTTTATAAAAATCTACAACTATTTCTTGTTCAATTCTGGAACGCATAGTGTTTACAGCATAAGGTGTAAATTCACGTGCATCACCAGTATATTCAAAAAGTTTTCCTGTTGTAGGATCTTTAATAGGTTCTAACCAAGCATAAGGGGCAAACACACTTCCTCTAATTTTCACGATGTTAGCCATGAGAAACCTCCATAATTTATTAATTTTTGTTTCGTTGAATCCCTTATTTCTCTTATAACTAATTATAGTCAATTTGATTGACTATATTCCATATAGTACAATAGAAATTGGATGTAGTCAACCGTATTGACTTTATTTAAGGAGGTTTTATGTATGAGTCATCAAGTATTTAGTGAATTGGACCTTACGTCACTTTTGTCATTATCCTTTAGCGCATCAATCAATGAACTACATGACAAATTGAGTGAATTGGGATTTAGAGATATTAGACCTGTACACGGTTTTATGTTTAAATGCATCACTCCTAATGGAGCGACAGGTATAGAACTAGCCGAATATTTAGGAATTACAAAGCAAGCTGTGAGTAAAATGGTGGATTATCTTGAGAAAAGTGGTTATGTAATGCGCAAAGCTCATCCAACTGATAAGAGAGGGAAAATTATTGTTTTGACCGAAAAAGGTTGGCTAGTAGTGCAAGCAAAAGAGAAGATACTAACTGAAATTGAACAACGTTGGATTGAAAACATAGGCGCTGAAAGAATGCAAATGCTCAAGGAAGATTTAACAAAGTTAGTTTATGAAGCAAATGAGGGTAAATCATCATCGAGGTTAAGACCTGTCTGGTAAATAATGAGTTTATAAAAGGGGACTAACCGTGCACCCATCAAGTTAAGATATCATAATACCCCCAGAACGAAAAATCTTTGCATGTTGATCGTTTTTATCGTTTTGGGGTAACTCGTCCTTGTTAGCTTGATGGATATGGCGTGCTACCCCTATAAGCTAGAGAAAAAACACGAACAATTTTACAAGTTCCAACTTTTTATGTACTATAGCCAATAAAATCGGATATAATAGACATGAAAAAGCCTTTCAGTACGCCAATACGATTGGCTTTTTATTTTGTTGGAATCTATTTCCTATATGGAGTTTATCATACAAAAAATAATTCTGCATGCAAAATTCTCAGTACGACTTATTAAAAAATATTTCAATATAGTAAGTATTAACAGAAATCTAATACGAAATATCCATTTCAGCGATTCTTACAAAATTCTTAACTTTCCATATTTCGAGAGCGATTTCAATTCTTATCAAAGAAACTATAGTACGGAAGTATAAAATAATATTTGGAGGTTAGAAGCATGTCTAAAATTGAAACTCCTGTTATTAGTTCATTATAAACAACAATTGAAAAAATGATGACAGATCTACACGTTCCTGGGGCTGCTGTAGCAGTTATAAAAGATGGTGAAATCATTGTTTCAGAAGGATTTGGCTATCGAAATTTAGAACAACAAGAGGCGGCTACTCCTCAAACACACTTTGCAATCGGCTCTGCGACAAAAGCATTTGGTACACTTTCTTTAAGCCTATTAGCATAGCAAAAAAAGGTTGATTGGGATGCTCCTGTTCAATCTTATATTCCTACCTTCTCTTTATTTGATGTATTTGCAAGCTCACAAATTACAGCTCGAGATTTAGCTTCCCACCGCTCTGGAGTAAGTCGTCATGATGCTCTTTGGTACAACTCTTCCTTGACTCGAAAAAACATCGTTGAAAAAATAAAGCATTTACCACTTGATGCACCGTTTCGTACAGCTTTCTTATATAACAACTTAATGTACGCAACAATTAGCTATATTGTAGAAAACATTACAGATCAGACATGGAGTTTTACGGCATTTGTTTCATTCATTCCAAAAGAAAATATAGGGGTTCAGCCGAGATACGTGTAAAACTAGGTCGTAGCAATATATTTTTTTACCAAACGTTGTTTTTCGTGGATATTTGTAACATTATTAGTAAAAGGGTTAGCGCCACATCGCTATCAAGCTAGGGTTATGAAGTCCCCCCTAAACGAAAGTTTTTACCTATCTACAATTCAGCTCATTTTTTCAGTTTGGGGTAACAACGAATTTCTTAAGTTGATGGACATGGGGTCACCATATCAAAAAAAGAAAATTGTACGTTTAGACACAATTTAGACACAAAATAGCTGGTATCCTGTACGTTAAGGAATCAATTAATTTGTTTTTATATAAAAGGTCTATGAGCAGGTGTTGTAGATTTATTGAATGAGAATATGGATTCAAGAACTTCCACAGGTAAGGATACATTACAAATGATGTGTGTCATTGCAGAATTAGAAAAGAATTTGATTGTGGAACTGGTAAAGTAAGAAGTTAGGTAGACCAAAATTAGAAAAAAAGCTTTCAATTGCATTACGTATGTACGGTAGTGAAGGATATTCAATTAAAGAAATAGTAGAGGGGACTGGTATAACACAAGGTTCTCTTTATCGAGCAATCAATCAGCGTAAACTGGAAGAAACACAGAGCTAAAAATCTCTGTGTTTCTTCTTTTTTTAAATACATTTATTAGAAGCTGGTTTACAAGTCTTACTTTGTAGGCTCTACAATGATTCTAACTCCACCTATCCATCCTGGTAAAAAGTTTTCAACAATTATCACTGGTTTTTTGTTGGGAACAATTGTTGTTGGTGTAAATGGAATACTTGTTAACTTTCTGTATCCTTTTTGTATCTGTTCTGCATCAATTAATCTTTCATTTAGAATCTCTTCACTTTCTTGACCAGCAGAATCCGATTTGAAAGATACTTTAACAATATGGTGTGCTACAGTTCCTTCATCTTCTGGTTTAACATATACTGTAATTTGATAAGGGGTATTATTCTTCAACTCTACTTGTTTGTATATTGCTACATGTTTATCAGCATAAAATACCCATTTTCCATTAAGAGCATTCTCTTCATCTTCTTCTAGAGTAATGGTTTCACCAGAGAAGAATTTCCATCCTGTCGGATCGCCATTCTCCCACCCATCATCAATAACAGGTACCGTAACGGCAATTGTTTTTTCGTCACTTTCTCCATAACTATTTTCTACTTTATATGTTACACGATATGCACCTGGTTTAGAGGTATCTACGTCATTAAATTCTACCGTAATGTCCTTTGTTATATCTCCATCCACTTCATCTGTTGCCTTGAGTCCAATTGGCTCATAGTTTAATGGATCAAACGCTGTACCTAGTTCAATATCAACAGGGTTTGCCTCTATAGTTGGTTTTGTAAAGTATGCTTCAAACAAAGTAACTCCAATTTGATGCTTGTTATTAGCAGCCCCTGTAGCTGAGCCAATAACAAAAGTATATTTCTGATTTAAATCAAATGCAGGATTTAATAACTCCCATGTTTGATATCTTGGTGTAGCAGATTTAGTAGAGGCATCATTGTTCTTCTCTTGAAGACTTGCTGTTAGTTTGTTGTTACGCGCATCCCACTTAATAGTTAACACCCTCCATTGACCATTAGGTGGAGCTATTCTTTGCATAGGAGCTAAGGCTGTTAAATAGCTTGCTTTTCGATCTGTACTCACAAAACCTGCATGTGGTCCATTCATTTGACCATGCCCAAATGAATCCCCTGTTTCATCTGAAGATGCTTTCCAATACGTATCTATTTCAAATCCTATCCCGTTTGGTGCTCCTAGAATTCCTAATCCTCCGCCCATAGTACCGATAAAACCAATTGATCCTCTATGAAACGCTATAGCAATACCATCAGCCCCACTGCTGTTAGATCCTAAGTATATATCTGCTACGAGAGTAAAATCACGTTTCATATCTAAGGCAGTTTTTCCAGCAATCGCACCTGCTTGAGTATTTATAGCTTCTGTTAAGGTTGTAATATTAGTATTAGGATCAAATGTAGCAGAACCATTTATGCTACATATGTTACGAATATCGATATATTGATTGTCTTGTACCTCTTTTTCGATGATAGATTTAGAATTCAAATTACGTATCCCCCTTTAAAAATATTTAACAGCATACTTAAAATACCATTTTATGTAACTGACAAGAAGTAAAATCTTGTCAGTTAAGTTGAGAAATATAATTGCTAAATTTAATGTACAGAGAATCTGTTATTTTTTGTCTAAAGTGTGTCTAAACGTACAATTTTTTTGGGATATCGTGACCCCATATAGAAAACTATCAAGACCACGTCTGTAAATTTATATTTCCTAATATGCATATGTCTATTTACTCTCCACTCGAAAGATTGTAAAAAAATGCAATTCTAACAATAGCCATGTTCATAACTTAAAAAGTTTTGAACATGGCATAGAGGTGTGATAAAATCAGTACTGTCACTTTAGGAGTTATTTTGCACCTATTTTAAGCGCTATTTTGCACTATAAGTAAATATAAAAAGCCCAATTTCTCATTAAAATTGAGAAATTAGGCTTTTTTCGTTGCTCCATTAAAGCGCCCGTTTGCTGAAGATCGTTATGTATTGTGTGGGTCCGCAATTCAGGCTTTCTGGAGTAAATATTTGTTTAACCCCTATTTTTTAAGATTACAAGTTCATCTATTGCACATTTTATTTCATTTTTAAGGGTATAGAAATGAGGGGCAATTCTTATAACATCTTTTCTTGCAGAAACAATAATATTTTTATCTCTTAACATCGCTTCCACTTTTGATGCATTTTCAACATGAAAAGACATCAAACTCGTCCTATTATCAATAGATTGTGGTCCAATGAGATGCAATCCTTTTTCTTGTCCATAATGTATGGTGAATTGGGTTAGCTCTTTTAAATAGGTTTCAATATTACTTATCCCAACCTCAAGTAACAATTTTAGTGCCTCATAAGCCGCATATATACTTATAAAAGAAGGTGTACCTGTTTCAAATCGACGAGCCCCCATTGCAAAAACAGGATTATAAATGTCAAAAGAAGATGCTTGCTCTTGTCCACGCCATCCAGTAACTCTTGGTTTCAATTGCTCTGCTAGTTCTTTTTTTATATACAAAAACGCTACGCCGGGAATACCTAACATGTATTTACGAGTTCCCGTTGCTAATATATCAATCTCCATCTCTTTCACATCAATCGGAATATGTCCTGCTGATTGGTAAGCATCGACGAATAAAAGCGAGCCTTTTCTATGCGCAATCTCAGCAATCTCTCTAACGTTTTGTTTATATCCGTTGTAATAATTCACATGGGGAATACATGTAATAAGCGTATCAGTTGTTATTTCTTTTTCATATTGTTCCAGAGATATTTCCCCATTGGAAGAACGAATTACGGAAACATTATCCTTAAATTGTTCTTGTGCAAACCATATATGACCGACAGTTGGAAAATCTATATCCGTAAACATGATTTTATTTTTCTCTTGCTGATAAGGAAGGGAAGCTGCAATAGCAGAAATAGCATCAGAAACAGAACATAATACAGCAACCTCACCTGTTTCGGCTCCAATAAGTTCAGCAAATTTCACCCTAGTCTCATCCACTTTACTTATTGCTTCATTCCAATTACTCCCTGACAGAAGTAGGCTATTATGATATTCCTCAATAGCTTTTGAAACAGACTTTGCTAATGCACCTTGGGAACAACTAGCTAGGTGTGTGTGGGTAGCTAATATAGGAAATAATGAGCGATAAAAATCATGGTTCAATTCTTTCCCCCCTTTTCTTCACACAAAATAATTCTGTGTGTAAATTTTAAAATCCTTCCTCAACTAAATGGCCCGATTGCGGAACAAAATTAAAAAAGCGCTTTTTATCAAAAAAGCAGCCTGTCAATATTTCTTAAACCCAATATTTGTTCCAAAACTCTTAAGTTATGAACATGGTTATTATTACATTTATATTTTTTCTCATAATCTCACGAGTGGAAATAAAAGTAAGTCCATGACCTATTTTTACACGTATCTCGGCTTTACCCCAAGATAGAAATGAAGAGGAAATTGCTACTCTATGTTTCTAACTAACATTTTTGCACCAGAACCCTAAATTTCCCCTTTCCCTAAATTCCAATTTATTACCAACGGACTATGATATACTAAATCTGTAATTTATTAGATTTTTCAAAGGGGCTGATAAGATGGAAACAGTACTTGTAAATATCGGGATAAGTGTACTCACAGGAGTAATTTTCATCTGTGCTGGATTGGCATTACTCTACAAACCGCCAAAAGAAATTAATGGGATATATGGTTACCGTACGGGTCGCTCAATGAAAAACTCGTTTCTTTGGAAAAAAGGTAATGCATATAGTGGAAAATTGCTAATTATATGTGGCTTTTTAATAGGGGTATTGGGCAGCATTTTAAGTTTTATAATTACAAGATTTGAGTATGCACTCTTTACTATTTTAGGATTAATGTTTGTACTAATTTTCCTCCTAATATTGAAGGTTGAAAAGAAACTAAAATCCCTAGATAAATAACCCCCCTAAAGTTAAAACAAGATTCTTTATTTTTTCTTCGAGAGGGTTTTATAAGCTTAAAAACCACCTTAGACTTATAAAACTCTTTAATAATAAATTGAGTTTCCGTTCTTAAGTTGATGGGCATGTATGGTGAGGCCTATAAGTATCATTAGCGGACATCATAATACCCGAAATGGGGCTTTCATGTCCACTAATACTTAACGTAAGTTTTGGTTCCATTGCTACACATACCCCTTTATTAATTCATACTTTAAAACTCTTCTAATTAATTATTGACCATAAGACATAGTAAAAACTTGTAAATAATACGTTTTCTTTGAATCTATAGCTACTTGGAGTATCTTGAGAGTAAATAAATTAACTAGGTGAAATTTTAACTCCACATATAAAAAGCACTTTCCTAACTCCTATGGATTGCTATTGTTTTATTGTTGGTGCGAATTCTGTTAATAGACTTCGCACATTTTTAATAAAATAAACTTTAATATCTTTTATATTTTATTAATTATTAAATATATTAATTGATAAAAATATCTTTTTATGGTAATTTAAGGTATATAAAGAACTTTTTAGGAGGGTATTTATGAAAAAATTAGTTTCGATGTTACTTGCATTTACATTCGTATTTGGTTTCACTTTATTTGGTATTAATGAACCAAATAAAGTAGAAGCGGCTCAAAATCATAGTATAGGAGACAGTTATAAAAATGTTGGTGGAGGAGTTACTTGGAACATTTGGGCAGATAAGTCTTATCCAAGTGAATATTCTGGTTCTGTAAGTGCTTCTTTTGAATATTATCAAAATGGAAGCTGGCATAATGGACCTACAAAGACATTTAAACTTTGGACAGTTTCAGATGGTTTATTTGGTAAAGCCGATTATAAAGCTCCAAGTGGTTCAACTAAAGTTTATATAAAACTCTCTAATGGAGAAAGTAATATAGTTAACCTTTAATATTAAATTTTATATTCAAGAAAAAAAGAGTTCTATTAATTTAGGATTCTTTTTTTACTAATATTGAAAGTAAACTTTTGCATATTAGTTTACATTCGAATCCCCTTAAACATTGACTTAATCCCAATTCCCCTGATATCCTCAAAATATATAACAAAAGTATACATTCAAAACACTATAAATAAAGAGGTCAAAACACATGATTAAAAAACCACATCTCATTGATGTCCAACCTATCCGAAGCAAAGAACAGATCGAAGATATGAAATGGGCTCTTAAACGTCATTGTTCCGAACGAGACTATATTCTATTTTTAATTGGCATTCATACTGGATTACGTATTAGTGATCTACTTCAACTCGAAACACAAACCATAGTAAAACTAAAACGAAAAAAGAGAAAAGAATTCAAAATCAAAGAAGGAAAAACAAAGAAAGAACGCATGATTAATCTTACTTCTATTTTTGATGAAGTCTATTCGTATGCCCAAGCCCTAAAAAGTACCTGGTTATTCCCTTCACGAAAAGGAGATCAACCCATTAGTAAAATCCAGACTTATCGACAATTGCAAAAAGCCGGAGATTTTGCTGGTGTAGAATCCATTGGTACTCACACAATGCGCAAAACCTTCGGCTATTGGTTCTATAAACAAACAAAAGATGTAGCCATGTTGCAAGAAATTCTAAATCATAGTACACCCCAAATCACACTAAAATACATTGGAATTAATAAAGAAGAAAAAGACAATGTACTTGATAATTTCCATATTTAAAATCTATCAAAAAAACGACATCTACATAGATGCCGTTTTTTCTGGTGTTTTTTTTATAAATTGATATAAAGCAATTGCTCCTAAAATAACAAGTATTCCTTCAGGAACATCTAATAATACTGTTTTCCATGTTTCTGAAATTAATAATTCATTACCTGTAGAAGCTTTATAATATCCTTTTATATAACCAATAGTAAACTGAATTACAGATAAAGAGACAAATAACCATAAACCAAATCGAATCATTTTTTATCTTTAAACATATAGCACCTCATATACAATAATCATAATATTAAGATTAATGTATATGATATCCATTTTCTGTCAATAAATTGATAATCCTTATATTTTACTTCAAATCAAAGTTTATAAAAATTTATCCCCTATAATTTCTTTTATTAATTATATAATTCACCTTCCTAATTCTTAATTATCAAGAAAATAAATGACAATAAAAGAGCCCGCAACAGATCATTGCATGCTTTTTTATAACGCTACGATGCGTTTCTTACTATTTAACATTAGAATAATTAAAGTAATTAAAGGAGGTACATATATGGACATTGGAAAAAAATAAAACATTTAAGATTAATAAATAACATGACACAAGAAGATGTAGCCAGCCAATTATTTATTTCAAGACAAGTTATATCTAAATGGGAACTAGGAAAAGTCTTCCGATCTAACTAATTTATTAGCCTTAAGCAATCTATTTAATGTTTCGATTGATTCTTTATTAAAGGAGGATTCAAATTTGCAAAATCAGATAATAAAACAAAGCAATTATAAAAGATATTTATTAATAGCTTCTCTCTACATATATTCTTTAATTACTATTGTTGTTATATTTTATTGTCTCATTGCCTTTTTACTTATACCAAAGGACATAAAACATCAGATCTAAAAGTTATTAATTCCCACTTTTATCAAGAAAACGATAAAAAGAAATTCTATATATTTATAGTAAATTAACACCTTTCTTCTCCAATTATTCAGGAGATTATAGGATTCAAACAAAAGAACATGAAATAAACATTCATGCTAATCGAAATTCAATTCCTTTTAGAAATAAAGATGTTTTATTTTCAATTGAAAAAGATATACCTCATGGAATAGATTGGGAAGAAAAGATGTTTACATTGTAGATGAAAACAATAAAAAATACTTATATATAATCACAAAATAAACAACTGTATTACCAACTAAAAAATTAAAAAGTAGGCGATCAAAATTAAAAACATTTATAAATATATTTTTATACTAGCTACGCTTATTCTTAATATAATTAGTTCTCTACTCATTATGAATACTGCATTTACACCAGGAATATGGTATTTGCTATTACATTTTATTTTTCACCATGCTATTCCAATCAACTACAATGCTATTTATTATATACATGATTAAAAATGATACGTCTAAAAAGATGAAAATAATATTATATGTTTTTTTAACACTAGATATATTAATCTTTTTATTCTTAATAAATATGACATATATAGTAGCAACAACATTAAAATATTATTAACATCTTTATAGCAAGGGAATGCTTGTAGACTGATCTATACTGCATTCCCTTATTGTATGTATGCTATATTCTTATTCGCCTTTTTCTAACAGTAGAACCACGAATCTTGGCGAAGACATTAGTTTTTGCTCTATCCTGAGATCCATCCTCGCTTGCTATTTCACGATTCCCTTGGCCAAAAACCCAAAAAATCTACATCATCAAATAAATTTTGCAGCATATCAACAAAAAAACTGAAGAATCGCTACATCCTTGCAAAACTTTTTTCGACTCGAGTTTTGGCGGCACCAAGCCGATACATCCAAAAGCAGCTAAAGGATCATCGGCTTGAATTGCAATTATACGAGCCGAACCGCTAGCGCCTTCGCTTAATAATTTCACTTACCAGGTTGATAGATACGTAATACGTGGGGTTACGTCCCCACACGACAAACAAAATTCTACTTTAAAAATAGCTATAACATCAGATTATCAAATCTGATGTTATAGCTATTTTTGTTTATCTTAGATTTTTTAAAATATTTTTTTGCTTTTTTTATTAATTCTCTCTTTCTTTCACTTAATAGAGTAAGAGCCTAATTTAATTAAATTTCATTTGAAATATGGATATTTATTTTTAACCCCATTATTAAATTAAACTTTTAAAAAATAATTAAAAAAGAGGTAATCAAAATGGATCAAATGGTAAAACAAGCACAAGAATGGGTAAACAGCACCTATAAAGGTAAAGCTGGTTATCAAGAAATTAAAGTAACCGGACAAACAGGTTGGTCTACAATGGGAGCTTTAACACAAGCATTGCAATTAGAACTTGGAATTACAGCAACATCTACAAGCTGTGGCCCTACTACATTAAAAGAACTTGCAAAGAAATGTCCAATTAATACAACATCTAATACAAACGCAAATATTGTAAAAATTATTCAAGCCGCTTTATATTGCAAAGGTTATGGACCTGGTGGCATTACAGGAACATATACACCTGGTACACAATCTGCTATTGCTTCTATGCAAAAAAATTTAGGCTGTACACCAAATGATGGCGCAGTAACTCCTAAATTATTCAAAGCACTATTAACAATGGATGCTTATGTATTAGTTAATAACGGAAGTGCAAAAATTCGAAGTATCCAACAATGGTTAAACAGCAAATATATCAATCGCGCTGACTTTTTCTATATGCCTTGTGATGGCCATTATTCACGTGATGTACAAAAAGCTTTAATGTTTGCGATTCAATATGAAGAAGGATTACAAGATGGTACAGCTAACGGAAACTTTGGTCCAACAACACAAGAAAAAATTAAATCAGTCGTATTAAAAGAAGGTTCAACAGGTTCTTTTGTGTACCTATTCCAAGCGTCTCTTATTTTCAATGGTTACGATGTACCGTTTGATGGTAAATTTTCAACAGCTGTAACTACACAATTAAAACAATTCCAAAACTTCTCATTATTGAAAGCAACTGGAGTTTCAGATTATCAAACATGGGCTTCTCTATTAGTAAGTACAGGAGATCCAGAACGTCAAGGTAAAGCTTGTGATTGTATTACAGAAATTACTCCTGAACGAGCAAAAACATTAGTCGCAGCCGGTTATGAAACAGTAGGACGTTATTTAACAAACGCTAAAGTAACAAATGCTAAAAATAAAAAAATTCAAGGCGGAGAAATGCATAACATTTTCAGAGCTGGCCTTAGTATTTTCCCTATCTACCAAACAAACGGTGGAGATAAAAACTATTTTAATGCTTCCCAAGGTAAAGGAGATGCAATTGATGCTTTTCAAGCCGCTTTAAATTATGGATTCCCATATGGAACAACCATCTATTTCGCAGTAGATTTTGATGCAACAGGTGACGATATTAAGGACAAAATTTTACCACACTTCCAAGCAATCAACGAACAAATGAAAGAATTAGGAAGTTATTACAAAATTGGCGTATATGGTTCACGAAACGTATGTATTCAAGTATCAGACCAAAAATACGCAACATACAGCTTCGTCTCTGGTATGTCTACTGGTTTTAGTGGAAACCTAGGATTCCCATTACCAAAAAATTGGGCATTTGATCAAATTAAAGAATACGCAATTGGAAGCGGAAATGGTTCTATAGCAATTGATAAAGATATTAAATCAGGAAGAGATTCAGGTTATAAAATTTCAGAAAAAGAATTCAATCAATATGAATGTATTGTAGTTTCAGCAAAAGAAGGACCAGAAAGAGGATTTAGATATAACTTTATTGAACCAGCAATCAAAAAAATTCGAGATCTTAAACAAAAATACGATAATCATAAAACCCACGTAACTTGGATTATTGAAAGAAACCTATATTCAAATGAAGAAATTTTCAACTTTGGAGAAACCGCAACACATTGGTCAGTAGATGTTGTATTTGTTGATAATAAAGATCAATTAATTAATTATATTAATACACAATCTACTAATGGAACTGGAAAACGTTTAAATAAAATTATAGATTTTTCATGGTTTGGTCATGGTCATAGAGGATATCTTGATTTTGGAGCTCAATATCAAGCTGACGCAAAATATAAAGGGCATTTCCATAAAGAAGATATTCAACGTTTACAAACAGACGCCTTTGCACCAGGAAATATAGCAGATTCTTATGCTTGTAATACAGGAACAAACGTTGAAGGTATCAGCTTTGCACAACTTTGGGCCAATAAAACTAAAGGGATTATGACCGCTTGTGCAGACGGGCAAACTGTTTATAATTACATTACAGTTTGTGCTAAAACATCTCCTATTCAATGGTTAAAAGAACGTGATGCAGCAGAGAAAAATAGAGCTAGAACAGGATATTCAGAATATGGTTCCCTTAGATATCCTGAAACTGGAGATATAAATGAAGAAAATCCAAATCCACATTGGGTAGTATTTAAACCAAAAGCATAATAAACCAAAACATTAGTAATAAATAAAAAAGAGTAACCTTTTAATAAAAAGTTACTCTTTTTTATTTTCTTATTCAAATTCATTTAATTACTTAAAATCTCTAAATTTTTAAAACCAAAATAATAACATAATCATAACAAAAGAATGCTTGTAGACTGATCTATACTGCATTTCCTTTTATCTTTCTATATTAATTTTCTATCTAAAGAATCCTCAAAACAAAATAACCACCCTAAAAACCACATATTAAAACGAAATCAAAAGACAAACAAACCAAATTCCAATAAAGATTATAAAAATATCGAAAAACATAAGTTAAAAATTAATACCCCTTTACTATATTCTTTTTACCTAAAGCAATATACGAAAATATAATAGAACCACCCAAAGGAACTAATAAAGCATATAAAATATATGTAATATCATCTCCAAGACTTCTATGTAAATTACCAGAATCCAAATAAATAAAATCATTATAATAAGCAATATATATATATGTTGCTATACAAAAACTATATTCATTCCTATTGCAAAACAAGTAGTTTTACTCCGTAATATCTTCATTTTCATTCTCCTTTTAAACACCTTATACATTGTAAATAATCCTACAAAAGAAACTCTTTTTGTCCTATCAATCTAAAGAGTTTTTTATACATTTCTAAGCTGAATCTATTTTAGAAGTCTCATTTATTTATAAATCAGCTGAAAAACTGTACAAAATCTCACATACCCTTACCATATTTTTTAAAAATACTATTATTAACATCTTTATAGCAAGGGAATGCTTGTATACTGATCTGTACTGCATTCCCTTATTGTATGTATGCTATATTCTTATTCGCCTTTTTCTAACCATAGAACCACGAATCTTGGCGAAGACATTGGTCTTTGCCCTGTCCTGGGGTCCGTCCTCGCTTTTTATTCCACGGTTCCCTTGACCACGAGCCTCCGAACCCTCAAACTCCCAAAGCCAACCCCAGCGGGCAAAAACCGCCCTTCTGGGGCCACCCCTGGCGAGTTTGCATGAGGGTTCCCCTCATCGTCAAGGAACTTTCGCGGCATAAACGCCAGGACTCAGCAAATCACTTCCAAAATTGATACCATTTCTTTTCATTACTTACTGCAACCATCTGTTTTACTTCTTGAAGTTCTCGCATAACAGTCATAACCGCTTTATCCCGATCAGTAACCTGTTGTTTTTCTATAGTATTAGAATGAGCCAATAACTTTTGTTGAGATTCCAATAAATTTGTTAGTTTAACTATTTGCTCATTTTGATTCTGTAATTGTTTTTGTTGTAACTCCACTGTATCTTTTAATTCTCTCAATACTTCTTTCAAATCATTAGATTCAGGAGTTATAACAGTCATATCTGTATTATTAACTGTTAATCCTTCTTCTTCTAAAAGTAATTTGCAAGCTTCTTCCAATGTAACTTGTGGCATACTTTTTAACTCTATTAATCTTTGTAATAACTTAATATCATAATCATCGAAAATAACTCGTTCTCTTTCATCCCTTTTAAAGGCATAACAGTTGTAACCCTCAATTAATAAGTAATATTTTTAACCGTAGAAGGTGATATTTTTAATCTTTTGCAACCTGGGATACATTTTCATAAATAATAGGTGTCATAATAGTCATAACCTCCTTTTCAATATTTCAAATTCGTTATAACAGTTATAACTCCTTTATCTTAACACTTTAAACAAACTCAAGTTAAATCAAACCTAATTCTTTATCCACAATATTCATTGAATCTTGTATTTTCTAATAGGTAAGTTTTAATCTCTTTTTTCTTCTTTGATACCTTTTTTACTTAAATTAATAAAAAACATACAAATAAATTAACATTTTGTTTTTTAACATAATAATTTTTGACCGAAAAACAAGCTATTCTACAAAATTGGAAATTCTGAATCAAAAAAGAGAGAAGAGCATAAGGGGTTTTTGGGCCCAACTAGGGGTTGGGGCTAGGCAGAGCCTAGCTTAAACGTGGGTACACGAAAATTTCCAGGATGTGCACTCACGGTCGACTCGAAATTTTCTAATTACACGTATTTTTCGTTAAAAGTAGAGTCGAGGTTTACACAAGGTACCCTTCATAGCATCAAATGTGCACCTGCTGTAGACGGTTCTGGTGCAAAAACTTCAAGATACATGCAAGTAACCTCTAAATCTTGGACATACTGATACTAGTACTCTAAAAAAGGTGTGTGATCGGTATGAAAAAGGAAAATTTGTTCAAATGGAAGCATTATCAACCTGATATGATTTTATTAACTGTGAGATGGTACCTACGGTACAACCTCAGTTTTCGTGATTTGGTAGAAATGATGGAGGAACGAGGTTTGTCTATTGCTCACACCACCATTATGCGTTGGGTGCATCAATATGGACCTGAATTAGACGAAAGAGTACGACGTCATCTTAAGACGACAAATGATTCCTGGAGAGTCGATGAAACGTATGTGAAAGTAAAAGGTCAATGGATGTATTTATATCGCGCAGTAGATTCTGAAGGAAACACCATTGATTTTTATCTAAGTGAATCAAGAGATAAACAAGCAGCCAAGCGCTTTTTCAAGAAAGCCTTGGCTGCTTCTCATTTGTAAACCTCGTGTTATAACAGTAGACAAGAACCCAGCCTATCCGTAGCGATTCAAGAGTTAAAAGAAGAGAAACGTATGCCTGAAGGCATACAAATAAGGCAAGTTAAATATCTCAATAATATAGTGGAACAGGATCACCGTTTCATTAAGAAACGTGTACGTTCTATGTTAGGATTCAAGTCGTATGAAACAGCCACTTCTATATTGAGCGGCGTTGAAGCCATGCATATGATGAAAAAAGGACAACTTAACCTACAGGTGAAGTCTGCTCAAAATGAAGTTGGGTTCATACATAAGTTGTTTAGAATTGCATCATAATCTGTCATTGAATAGGCCATGTAGGTTCTATATCTCTATCAAATGGTTTTTGCACCAGAACCTTATTTTCTGTCCTTTTGACTTCTTAGATACCAATTTAACAAAATGTAAATACATTCGTATTTTTACATAAGAACAACACTATTATAAATTAACATTGTTTTTTTTATTATTTATTACAACTAAGATAAGGAAGCCAATAATAAATACGATAAGGGGGATTCCTTGAATAAAGAGAAATCTTTTCCAAAAATCAAATTTAGTACTGTCAGGAGGATCTGTTGCCATCACACCTATAAAAAAAGAAAGAGGTAGCAAGCAAATATTTAACCAAAAACAAACGTGAAGAAACAATAGAAATTTTTTCACAAATAGAAATTCCCTCCATTTTCCTATAAGGGTATAGTGACCCTATTAGAAACATTTTTATTGTAACTCTTTTACTTCTTTGAAGCGTTTTACATCATGATAATATCCAGGAAGTCCTTCAGTCTTACAATCATAATGATACACTGTTCCTAAGTCATCCCCAAAACCACTTACAAGATCTTGTTTAATACGATGATTAATTATAAGACTGGGGTTAGTATAGTCATGTGGACACAACTTAGTTAAGTCCTTACAATGGATTTCAAGAAGGAAGTGTCCGTATGACAAACAAGAAGTTTAATGAAGAGTTTAAAAAAATGGTGGTTGAATTATACCGTTCGGGACAACCTGTAAAAGAATTAAGCAGCGAGTATGGCGTATCAGAAGTAACAGTTTATAAATGGATTAAAACATATTCTCCTATCACATCAGTTGATGAGGACGAAATGACACTAGAAGATCTAAAACGAATGAAAAAAGAAATGCTTCGTCTAAAAGAAGAGAATGAAATTTTAAAAAAGGCTATGGCCATATTCATGAGAAAATAAAAGATACAGAATTACACCCATTTATTGATTGTCAAAAAGAAACGCACTCTGTTCATATGATGTGCCAAACTCTTGGGATAGCGAGAAGTTCTTACTACCAATCTCAGCATAAAACAGAGTCAAAGCGTAGTCGTGAAAATAAAAAAATAACCAAACAAATTATACGAATTCATCAAGACAGTGAAGGTCGTTACGGTGCACCTAAGATTCATCAAATACTATGGGAACAAGGATTACAAATAAGCATAAAGCGTGTGCAACGGCTCATGAAAAAAGAAAATATTCGTTCCATTATCTTTAAAAAATATAAACCACATTCATCAAAATCAACTGTAGAGGAACGCACAAATCTATTAGAACAAGACTTTTCTACAACTACAATAAATGAAAAATGGGTAGCTGATATTACCTACATTCACACACAAAAAGACGGTTGGTGTTATCTTGCATCTGTCATGGATTTGTATTCTAAGAAAATTATAGGGTATTCATTTTCACGAAATATGACAACGAATCTTGTGGTAAAAGCGTTAAAAAACGCTTACTATATACAAAAACCACTAGAAGGTCTCATTCTACATACTGACTTAGGGACACAATATACAAGTCAAGAATTTCAAAGCTTACTCGCGAATTTTAAAATAAAGCCCTCTTTCAGTAAGAAAGGCTGCCCGTATGATAACGCTTGTATCGAGTCATTTCATACCGTTTTAAAGAAAGAAGAAGTATATCGCACAAAATATGTTACATTTGAACAAGCAAACTTAGCACTATTTCAATACATCGAGGGATGGTATAACCGCAAGAGGATTCATAGTAGCATTGGTTATAAAACTCCCCAAGCAATAGAAGATCTAGCTAAAAAAGTAGCTTAGATTTAACTTTTTTGTGTCCAAAATATTGACTCAAATCCAATATCCACATTTTAAATACAATTTAATTAAATTAGGCTCTTACTCTATTAAGTGAAAGGAAAGTAGAATAAATAAAAAAAAGCAAAAATTTTTTTAAAAAAATTTAAGATAAACAAAAATAGCTATAACATCAGATTTGATAGTCCATCAAATCTGATGTTATATAAATTCTTATCTAATGATTTTCGTTGACTTTTGGAGTAGAGATTGGTTCGTCGTGTGGGGACGAGCCTCCACATATTACGTATCTATTTATATGGTAAGTGAAATTATAGTTCGAAAGCACTAGCGGTTCGGCTCGTATAATAGCAAATTCAAGCCGATGATCCTAAATAGTTGCTTTTGGATGTATCGGCTTGGTGATATTCAAATACGACCCGTTCCTTGCGGAACTTTTAGCCCTTATATATAGAGTGAGAGTAAACATCCCTTATTTAAGTATAAAAACATAATTATATCAAGGGTTTAGGGAGGTTTTTGAAGTTCTTGATTTTAAAAACTTCAAAAACAACAAAAAAAAGCTGAAAATTTCAGCTTTAACAAACGAATCTTTAATAGATATAATATACTTTATAGATATAATTAACATTCTATTCATATTAAAAAAATCGAAAGAAATGATTCAACAAATATTTTTCGAAAAATCGAGTTAATTACACCGCTTAAAGGAAGTTTTATAAAAATATATTTTGGGGAGAAAACAATGAAAAATAAAATATACTATTTATCAATAATTTTCACAAGTCTTGTTTTTTTGTTTTTATTTATAAAAGCATTAGGATTTATCTTCTGGATAAATGGTGCACCAATAGACAAATGGGTAGCTTCGGTTAGTTTATTTGCTATTCCGACTTTCATCTACTACTCTTTTCCAGGACAAAATTTTAAAAAAACACAAAAAACGGTAACCATAATTATCATAATAGTTCAAGTAATATGGCTAAAATGGGCAATTAATCAGCCCAAATATTATGTATATGTTAACAGTAATAACATTCTCCCATCTCCATATATAATTCAGGAGACTCCAAATTTGGATACTCCTATTTATCTTAGCCAAATAATTTTAACTAACTATACATCTTATAAATCAATTAATTCATATCTATTTGTAAAAGAAAACGTTACAAAAAACAAGCGAGACCTTGTTGATTGGATAAAAAATTTTGGTGGCGAAGTAAAAGAAAAAGAAGACGGGAGCATCTATATAGACACTGATATGGGATATTTATTTTTCAAGTAAATTGTAAAAGGGAGAAATCAGTGTGAAATCTCCCTTTTACATTAAATCATTTACTAACTACTCTCCAGATACAAAAATATCATATAGAGTAGATACATCAATATTTATTCTATAAACTATCCTTATTCATTCCCCTGAAATACAGCTAATTTTTTACTCCAAGCACGAGCAATTTCTTTAGCCTCTTCTGAAGTATAAGGTTTAACACCAAATGCACTAAGAAATTGTGTTCTTGCCGCCCAAACTATATAGTTATCTGAGTCTGGAATAATAGGTTCCAAAGGTTTCACAGTTAAGAAATATTCAACCTCTTTAGCGGCCTTTTCAAAACTTCCTCCAAATCTCTCTTTAAAGAACATATTAAATCTTTTTCCACTATCATTTTTATAATAATTAAGAATTGCATCTTTTACATAAGTCTTATAGCCACTATTTATAATGATTCTACCAATATTATATGCGTCAACATCTGCTACTAAATCTGTGTAAGAAAAACTTGTTCCTGGTGCACCAATTGCATTAAATGCAGCATCATAAAAACTCAAGGTTTTCCCATCTTTTTTTGCTTTTTCAACCGCATTTTTAGCATCAGTAATTGTAGTCAACAAATCTCCCATCCAACCTGCAAAATCAGAAAGATACGGAGTTCCTAATTGCTTCATTGTAACTACGGAATCACATGTTGCTGCCATATGTTGTAAATCAATATCGACTCCTGTTTTATAATCTAAAAGATTAGGAAATTGTTGAATAGGTCCAATACTATCTGTAGCTTTTTTAACAAATGCCTTATCAAGTGGTCCTGCCACTAAATCCCAATTCGTTCCCCTGTATCGTGCATTACGAAGGTAATCTAAACATTTATCATTTACCTGTATAACAGTATACCCTTCTTTTATAGCAAGATCATGAAGTTTTCCTAATTTATCCGTGAAAAGACTATGAAGATTTATTGATTTAGGTTCAACAGAAGATTGCCCTTGATCACGACCTGATTTTATATTTTTATCAATCGAAATAAGTCCTGCGCCACTACCAATTGTATATTCTTTAATTTGGTCAAAAGCCCAGTTTTTTGGTAACGGATATCCTAAGTTAGCACTATAACCTGAAGACATTCCACTTACAAAGCTAGATACCACTCCTGGAACTTTAGCAGAAACCGCTATACATACTCCACGAGGACCATAAACACCAACTTTATACTCACCTTTACTCATTTGATTTAAACCATTGATAACCCCTTTAAAATATGGAATAACATTGGCATCAATATCTCCACCTAAAGCATCAAAATCTACAGCAAAATAGATAATTGTGCCTGGTTTAAACCCATACTTTTGAGCTGCTAATGTTGCCTCACCTGCATCAACTCTTCCTTGATCGTAACCAAAATATCCCTTAGAATCTCCAATTGTTTGATAAATGGGAAATACCGTTAAACCAGCAGCAAAAATTGTTTTTAATTCACCATCTTGAATTTTCTTATTTCTACCTCCAGGAACAACATTCACTAAATAACGTCCAACTGTTTGGTATCCTTGACTTTTTAAAGTTTGAGCCCTAGCAGCCGTAACTTCAGTACTACAATCACATGCTGTTCCTGGACGATCAGGATCACCAGTACTAACTAATGCCGATAACCAAGTTCCCTTATTAGCAACACCATCAACAGGAAGTAATGTGAACTTTTGGAACTCTTTCACTTTATTTGCTATAGCCGTATTATATGTTGTTGAAAACGGACTAGAATCATATCCATTAAAATATAAAGCATATTGGAATAATGTAACAAATCTACCTGAACTACCTACTTTTAGAATTGGTAATCCATTCTTTGTCGTGGGACCAATCGAGCCAGTTTGATCACCTGCAGCAATTCCTAATTCTGTTTGTAAACCATACACTAAAGCTTTATTTGTACCTCGTTGGTAATGACCATCTGTTGGTTGAACACCAGAAGTTTTGTAATATTTATTATTTAAATCTTGTTGAATTTGTCGTACTTTTGCATCTCCACCTGGAGTAAGACGATAAGCATCCATTGTTAAGAAAGCCTTAAAAATATAGTCATATACTTTACCATCAGCTACTGGAAGACCAGCATCTTTTTGTAAACTTACAACTGCATTTTTCGTTTTCTCATCAAAAACATCATCAAATTTCCCCGGATTATATCCTTTACAATACATAGCACCTTTTAAAATTTGAACAATCGCTTTTCCTTTTGCATCAGTAGGAACTTTTCCTAAAGACATTTCACCCCACTGCTTATATTTAGAAGATGTAGTTGGTCCAAATGCATCTGCAAGCGAAGTAATACCCAATTCAACTTGAAGGGCTCTTGTTAGAGCAAAAACAGTTGACCAACCTGTTTTACCATTTAAAGGCGCTGGTTGAAAACCTGCGATTTTTCCATATTTTAAATTTACCCATGTTTGTACTGCAAATACTGCTGGATCTCCCTTTGACTCTACCATTATAAATTCTCTCCCTTTTTCTTATTAATAAAGCTTAATTTAATAATGTAGTTAAAAATAAATATCCACATTTTAAATAAAATTTAATTAAATTAGGCTCTTACTCTATTAAGTGAAAGGAAAGTAGAATAAATAAAAAAAGCAAAAAATTTTTTAAAAAAATTTAGGGTTCTGTTGCAAAGTTTTTAAAACTAAGCTAAACTTTTGCAAAACAGAGTGAGGAGAATCATAAATGGGATATTTTAAAGGAAAACAATTCAGGAAAGATATTATTATAGTAGCCGTCGGCTACTACTGTCGTTTTTCTTTAAGTTATCGAGATATATCTGAAATTTTGAAAGAACGTGGTGTATCGATCCATCCCACAACCATCATGCGATGGGTTCATGAATATGGAAATCTCATTTATCAGATTTGGAAAAAGAAAAACAAATCTGCGCAATTATCTTGGCATCTGGACGAAACGTATATCAAAGTTAAAGGGGAATGGCGTTACCTGTATCGTGCAATTGATAAGGAAGGGTGCACATTGGATATCCAACTTCGTAAAAAACGGGATCATAAGGCTGCATATGCCTTTATGAAAAGGTTAGTGAAAATGTTTGGAGAACCAACGGTTCTAACAACAGACAAAGCACCCGCATTACTTTGTGCATTCAAAAAATTAAAGGAACAAGGCTTTTATAAACATACAGCTCATTGCACCATCAAGCATTTGAATAATCTCATAGAACAGGACCATAGGCATGTGAAACGCCGCTTTGCCAAATCCGCAGGATTTCAAAATCTTCGGCATGCTTCACGTACAATCAAAGGAATCGAAACCGTTCATGCTTTATATAAGAAAAACAGGAGTTTTACATCAAACTCCTGTTTTTCGACGTGCAGTGAATTACAAAAATTATTTATAATTGCATAATATTTAGTTACAAATACCTCATTTAATTTGATGTTAAGAAACTTTGCAACAGAACCGGTGTACGCTTTTTATTCATTACCATGGCAAGTAGAAATTCTATTTAAAACATAGAAATCTATATTTCGTATTCATGTAATCAAAGGGATGAAACTAGAACGATTTCAATGTCATTTATATGGTCAACTCTTGCGTTTATGTATAGTCGCAAGCACAATCTATCAGATGCGAAGGCTTTTATGGAAGAAGCAAAGGAAAGAAATGAGCGAGTTTAAATGCGCTTATATGGTGCAAATCTATCTAAAAAAAATACACACCACACTTTTTTGTACTTTCCAACATCCTGTTTCAGTGCTTTGCAGGCTCTTTCAAGATATCAGTAAGAATGGGAAAAAAGCGCGGCGGTACCGAAAAACAACGCCGTTTGAGATCCTAGGCTTAATAGAGGTATCAACGGACCAGCTTCCAGTGGCTTCATAAAAATATGCACCAAGGGAAGTT
This sequence comes from Bacillus pseudomycoides, assembly GCF_022811845.1. Classification (NCBI taxonomy): domain Bacteria; kingdom Bacillati; phylum Bacillota; class Bacilli; order Caryophanales; family Bacillaceae; genus Bacillus; species Bacillus pseudomycoides. The sequence goes on along the minus strand of NZ_CP064268.1, from coordinate 102,142 downwards.
CTATTTGAGTATGCCCAAAATACAGGATTTTATTCAAAGATTGTAAAAGAAGTGTCTCTGATGCCTTTGGCATCGGAGACACTTCTTTAAAGTTGATGGCTATGCACTCATTAGAGTGTCTTTTTAACAAATTACATATTTATTTTGATATAGTTTGTTAATTCTCCATGCCAAACTTTTCCACCCATGTGTAAACCAGCATGAACATCATAATAACCTGATGGAATTCCACGTACTGGGAATTCAGCTCTAAACTTACCTGCTCCCACATCTATCGATCTATAAGCTGTATTCGGACTACCTTTTTTTACCAACTCAATAGCAGCGCCTCCTGGAGGAGCCCATCCAGTTACAACAATAACAGCGCTTCCTTTGTATGAATTGGCATCAGTTTGGAAGCTAATATTACCTTTTGATGAATATGCAAATGCATCAGAAGTACCAAAAAGAAGTCCACCCGAAATAATAATTCCTGCTAAAGCAGTTTGTAAAAATTTCTTCATTTTTTTCATCCTTCCCTAATTAAAATGTGATATTCACATATAAAAATATACCATATAATTGAGATTATTTTCCACAAAAAACTAAAATATGCATATTTGCATATTTTAGTAAAAAATTAATAAATTTTTTCTCATTCTTTAATTAAATACTCTAATCTCTTTCAAATAGGTTCTGGTGCAAAAAATACTCGATAGAAACATAGAGTGTCAAATTCCTTTAAATTGCTAGCTTATGAAGCTAATCTAAACAATTTATGAATGAATTCTTTTTGATTTTGGCCAGACTTCTCCCTTTGGAGAGTCTGGCCTTTTTTGATCATGTGCATAGCCTCTATCCCCGCAATAATTCGTTTGGCAGTCCGTAAGGTTCTGGTGCAAAAACCATTTGATAGAGATATAGAACCTACATGGCCTATTCAATGACAGATTATGATGCAATTCCAAACAACTTATGTATGAACCCAACTTCATTTTGAGCAGACTTCACCTGTAGGTTAAGTTGTCTTTTTTTCATCATATGCATGGCTTCAACGCCGCTCAATATAGAAGTGGCTGTTTCATATGACTTGAATCCTAACATAGACCGCACACGTTTCTTAATGAAACGGTGATCCTGTTCCAATATATTATTGAGATATTTAACTTGCCTTATTTGTATGCCTTCAGGCATACGTTTCTCTTCTTTTAATTCTTGAATTGCTACAGGATAGGCTGGGTTCTTGTCTACTGTTATAACGCGAGATTTACAAATATGAGAAGCAGCCAAGGCTTTCTTGAAAAAGCGCTTGGCTGCTTGTTTATCTCTTGATTCACTTAGATAAAAATCAATGGTGTTTCCTTCAGAATCTACTGCGCGATATAAATACATCCATTGACCTTTTACTTTCACATACGTTTCATCGACTCTCCAGGAATCATTTGTCGTCTTAAGATGACGTCGTACTCTTTCGTCTAATTCAGGTCCATATTGATGCACCCAACGCATAATGGTGGTGTGAGCAATAGACAAACCTCGTTCCTCCATCATTTCCACCAAATCACGAAAACTTAGGTTGTACCGTAGGTACCATCTTACCGTTAATAAGATAATATCAGGTTGATAGTGCTTCCATTTGAACAAATTTTCCTTTTCCATACCGATCACACACCTTTTTTAGAGTAATAGTATCAGTATGTCCAAGATTTAGAGATTATTTGCAATTTCCCTGAAATTTTTGCACCAGAACCCAAAATTTTATACAGTTTTTCGGCTAATCCAGTAACATACGAGAACCCGAAAATCCACACCATGATAGGAATGGATAAAAAATTGCATAGATTAATAGAAAGAGAAAAAGTCGGATTCTTTAGGAGAGTAGGGATTCCACCTTGTCCTTGCTATCAATAATGAGACGTTATGTTAACTGAACACGCATACGGTATACAGACAGAAAGACATAACAAATCCTTTCTTTCAAAAGGGGATATAGTCATTTAAAACGAATATATAATTAAAAAAGTTAAGTGAATATTTCACTTCCGCTAACGCATGTTATATTAACTAAATTAGCTTAAGATTAAATCATTGGAGGAAAAAGTATGAAAAATAAAATACCTCTAATAACATTCATTTTAGCTGCTTTATTTGTAGCTGGAGGTTTTGCATTCTGCTACTGGATCAAAACATTCCCATTCAACTAAAGAAACCTAACTACCAATAACGGGAGTTAGGTAAATGGGGTACAGAAACGATCCAAAGAATAACCCGCCTAAATTGAAAATTTTCCCAATTTAGGCGGGTGTTTTTTCTTATATTTTATCTTGTAGTCTCCTATATGGTGAGGCCTTATAATTCATCTATTCCACTCATTTTGATTTCTTTTGCGAAACTCTCAAGTTCATTCAGTCGTTCTGGCATGATGTAATTCATTACTTCAATCATTCCACCAGTACAAAATGACCTTATTGGCCTCACCATACATGCCCATCAACTTAAGAAAACAAATCAACCCCAAAACGAAAAAAGTGAACTTAATTATCATGAATAAATGTGGCGTAAAAAATGTTGTTATGGGCATATTTCGAAATCTTAGAGAGAATAAAAAAAGATATTGTTATATTCTTAAATCTGTAATATAATGAATTTATAGAATTCCTAATATTCAGAAATTTAAAGGGGAGGAAATAACATGGCAATCGCAATGGCAGTTTTAAAATTTTTAGGTGGAGTACTTCCATTCGTACAAGAGCTTTTAAAAGCATTTATGTAAGTTTATTATTCCGCAATTATTTATAAAAATTATCATACAAATGATCTGTATATCAAAGGTGAATTGATTTGCAGATCATTTGTGTGAGCAAAGTCCCTTTAGCATCATTAAGGGACTTTTTTTGTTATTAGGGGTCACCATACATACCCATCAACTTAAGAATTTTATAATGCCCCCAAAACGAAAAAATGAGCTGACTTTTCAGAGTAACTATCTGTAGAGAAAGAAAATTTTCATTTAGGGGGTACTTCAAAACCTTAGCCTGATGGCGATGGGGTCACCATATCAAAAAAAGTAAATTGTACGTTAGATACATTTTTCAACCGCTTCCTGTACGTTAAGGGATTGGTTGTTTTTTATAATGAAATTCTAAATATCTAATGATAATAGGTGAAAAAGACGTTCAATAGTTGGGGTACGGAAATGATTCGAATTTACATTCTTTCTCAATACACATTATGGATAAATAAGGTAAAATATAGGCTGAGGGTATGTCTCATGTTGTGTTAATCCTAACAATAACTAAGGATACATAATATGCTTTCATACCCTTAAATAATTTTGTTATAGAAGGGATGGAGATTTAAATGGCTCAAATTGTTGATATTGATAGATACCCTTTGTACTTGGGCTTTAATCTATATGAGTGAGGGCCTTTTCCCTAAGCCTAGGAGGTAAGGAACAGTAAACAGCCACCTATACAATATGAATAGAGGAGAGGAATGCCTTATGAAAATACGTAGTCAAATTACATGTGCAAGTCTGGCCCTTTTAATAGCTGGAAGTTCCCTGTTATATACAACACCAACCTCAATTGTAAAAGCAGAGCCCACTCAAAATGTATCTAGTTCGTTACAAACAAATACTCAACGAGATCATACTTCCGTCAAGCAAGCAATGCGGGATACATTGCAACTTGGATACCCGGGGATACTTGCTAAAACTTCTGAGGGTGGAAAAACGTGGGGGTATGCCGCTGGAATAGCGGATCTGAGAACCAAGAAACCAATGAAAACAGATTTTCGCTTTCGCATTGGGAGTGTGACGAAGACGTTCACCGCAACAGTTGTACTTCAATTAGTTGGAGAGAATCGCCTGAAGCTAGACGACCACATCGAAGACTGGTTGCCTGGTGTCATTCAAGGAAATGGATATGATGGTAACAAGATTACTATCCAGGAGATATTGAACCATACAAGTGGTATCGCTGAATACTCAAGGTCAAAAGACGTTGATTTTACGGATACAAAAAAATCGTATACGGCTGAAGAGTTAGTGAAGATGGGGATTTCTTTTCCCCCAGACTTTGCTCCAGGAAAGGGCTGGTCTTATTCAAACACAGGATACGTATTACTGGGTATCCTTATTGAAAAAGTAACTGGAAACAGCTATGCGGAAGAGGTTGAAAATCGAATTATTGAACCACTTGAATTGTCGAATACATTCCTACCAGGCAACTCAAGTGTTATTCCAGGCACTAACCATGCCCGTGGATATGTCCAACCAGACGGAGCAAGTGAGCTAAAAGACGTTACTTATTATAACCCAAGTGCAGGTAGCTCTGCTGGAGATATGATTTCTACTGCTGACGACTTAAACAAATTCTTCTCTTACTTGCTCGGTGGCAAATTACTGAAAGAACAACAACTAAAACAAATGCTTACTACAGTTCCTACAGGAAAAGAAGGAATCGATGGATATGGTCTTGGAATCTATGAAACTAAGCTTCCGAACGGTGTCTCGATATGGGGACACACAGGTGGCATTCTAGGGTTTACTACTCTTGTTGGAGGTACACTTGGAGGCAAGCATACGTTGGTCGTCAATTGGAACAGTTTGGGTAGAGCTGACAGTCCTAATCCTTTTAAAAATATTTTACTTGCTGAATTTAGCAAGTAGGCAAAAAGGAAAAACGGAAAAAAACGGATAAATTTTGTCATAGTTTTTATAATTAAAAATAAATTTGGGACTTTTTGGAATTCAGGCAGCAACCCAACGCTATTAAGCTAATAAAACAAAATCCTCCCTAAAATGAAAAAATACGCTATTCTTTCTGTAGAATCATAGGAAAGGATGGCGTTTTTGTATGAATCTATCGATTTCTGATGAACTACAATTATTTTCTAAAGAATTACAACGACATATGTCACCACATGTTTTAGATCAGTTAGCTAGAGAAATAGGATTTGTTCAACGGAAAAGTAAATATCGTGCACAAGATTTAGTAGCTCTTTGTGTTTGGTTAAGCGAAAACATAGCAAACACTTCATTGACACAACTATGTAGTCTATTAGAAGCTAACACAGGTATTTCTATGAGTCCAGAAGGACTCAATCAACGTTTTAATTCTAGAGCTGTGCAGTTTTTACAGATGTTCCGAACGAGAAAGCCCACTAAGGTGCGACAGCGCCCCCTTTAGGGGTGGGATGGAAGTGAGGTTGGATACGGAGTATCACAAAAAACCGTAAGGTTTGTGGTGCTTCAAGTATCCAAAACATAAATCTTGTTATTCTTGATAGCTCATCGTTGTAGTTTGTTGGATTAACTGATACATTAGGGATATGAACGAATACAGAAGAAGACACAAAACCGTATCATTAATCAACTATCATTTCGTTTTTTGTCCTCGATACAGGAGGAAAATATTCCTTCGTGCTGATGTAGAGGAACATTTTAAACAATTGGTACAGAAAATATGTGAAGACTTAGAAATTATCATTGTTGCTTTAGAGTGTGACAAAGATCATACCCATATGTTTTTAAATGCCGTAACGACGCTTAGTCCTGCTGATATTATGGCAAAAATCAAAGGAGTGACTTCTAAAAAGTTGAGGGAGGAGTTTCCTCATCTTCAGCACTTGCCAAGCCTATGGACACGTTCTTATTTTGTTTCTACCGCAGGAAATGTATCGAGTGAAACGATTAAACGCTATGTCGAACAACAAAAAACAAGGGGGTGAAACGTATGACGCAAACAATAACCGTTAAAATTAAATTGCTTCCAACTCAAAGACAAACTGCTATCTTAAACGAGATGAGTAAGGAGTATATCTCTTCGATGAACACATTGATTGCTGAAATGGTTGCGGAAAAGAAAACGACAAAAAAGACTACAAAGGACGTTTCGGCAAACCTTCCAAGCGCAGTCAAAAATCAAGCGATTAAGAACGCAAAAAGCGTATTTCAAAAAGTAAAGAAAAGTAAATACAAAATCGTTCCGATTCTAAAGAAGCCTGTTTGTGTATGGAATAATCAAAACTATTCTTTTGACCTCACTCACATCAATTTGCCATTAATGATAAATGGAAAAGCCAAGAAAGTACCTGTTCGGGCATTGTTGGTTGATAAACAGAATCGTAATTTCAATTTGCTAAAACACAAATTAGGTACCCTTCGTATCACAAAGAAATCAAACAAATGGATCGCACAAATTTCTGTCACAATTCCTACAATCGAGAAAACAGGCACAAAGATAATGGGTGTAGACCTAGGACTGAAAGTCCCTGCTGTTGCAGTAACAGATAGTGGTAGCACTTGTTTCTTTGGGAACGGTAGACAAAACAAATATGTAAGACGTACGTTTAAATCCATACGTAAGAAGCTAGGGGAATGCAAGAAATTAAAAGCAATTCGTAATCTGGATGATAAAGAGCAACGATACATGAAAGATCAAGACCACAAGGTAAGTCGTGCTATCGTACAATTTGCGGTAGATCATAACATTTCTGTCATTCGCTTAGAACAACTAACAAATATTAGACAGACGACAAGAACAAGTCGTAAAAACGAAAAGAATTTGCATACTTGGTCATTTTATCGTTTATCTCAATTCATTGAATACAAAGCTAATTTAGCCGGTATACAAGTTGAATATGTGAATCCTTCGTATACTTCTCAGACGTGTCCAAATTGTTTTGAAAGAAACAAAGCAAAAGACCGTACATATAAGTGCAAATGTGGATTTCGCACTCATCGTGATAGAGTTGGTGCAATGAATATACGATATGCACCTGTGATTGATGGTAACAGTCAATCAGCATAGGGAACTATATGTTCTGCCCTATGAGGGGTGATGGCACCCCCTCATCTTGCACGTCAGCCATACTAGAAATAGATTTGGTTTTTGGTAGCAAGAATCCCACTGACGTAAGTCAGCTTGCCCCTTTAGGGGTGGGAGTGTCAATTTATGAGTCAAAATATTATTTATAGCTAAACTTTAAATTAAAAGATGGTTCCGGTTTAAATACCGAAACCATCTTTTTGTAGATTGTTCTATTCATTAAATCCTCTATTGATACACCCTCATAAAATAATGCGATTTTCTTATAATCTCTGCTGTTCCCTGCTTCCATTAAATTCTCTTTTGTACCTGCATATTTTTCTATAACTAATGAATCTCTCAAGGATATTGCTTTTTCTCCACACATTTCACTAACCCCGCTTTCAAGGCTTTTTTTGCATTGTTCATACGTTTTGGGAGTTCCTTTCCCAATGTAGCGAATCACTTGTTCGTTCCCCCATAAGGAAACGTAAAAATCTAAATCGTCCATTGGATATTTACGAAATTGTAAACGATTTGTGTGGAACATATTCTTCCCTCCTTCTTGTCGATTCCCTTTCTATAACTGAAATAGGCAATTGTAGCCTTTGTGTAGGCTCTCCTTGTGATTGTTTATGTAATAATGCGATAGAAGTCTTTGCCATACTTGCAATAGAAGTATGGATGGTTGTTATATTAGGATTCATCATCATCGAAAGTTCCTGATTATCGAATCCAATCACACCAAAAGCCTTTGGAACACAAATTCCCATTCGCTGTGCTTCCATAATCACCCCTGCAGCTATTTCGTCACTACCTGTAAAAACTGCATCAGGAGCATTTTTCATGGATTGTATCGCATGTACAATCCGTTTTCCATCCTGTAATCCATAACAATTCTGAAATACCCATTCTTGTTGCAATGATAGATGGCATTCACATAAAGCCTTTTTATATCCTTGGTATCTTTTTCGCTGCGCCTTACTTTTTAATGTATCGTAACAAAATCCAATGCGTGTATATCCTTTTTCTAAAAGATGTTTTGTTCCTAAATACCCTGCCCGTTCTTCATCAAATTGAACTGTTGATATCAATTCTGTTTCTACGTGCTCATTGCATATAACAATTGTACCTGAAGTGCTTGCACATTCAATCTCCTCTATTGGCAAAGAAAGTGTAGCAAAAATAAGCCCATCTAACTTCTTCGTTCTTACGTATTGTATAAACTCCCTTTCCCTGTTCGTATCAAAATTTGATTGTAATATCACAACATCATAACAATCTTCTTTTAAAATATCACTTATTTCCTGAATAAGTTGGCTAAAAAATGAATGGTGTAAACTCGGTACTACTACACCGATTAAATTTGTTTGCAGACGACGTAAATCTTTCGCTACCGCCACGGGAACATAATTCTTTTCATCAATAATTGCTTGCACTCTTTCTCTTAACTCTGAACGAACATACGGATGATGATTGATTACACGAGAAACAGTCGCTTTAGAAACTCCAGCTAATTTGGCGATATCTTCAATTGTAAAAATCGTAAATTCCCCCTTGACCTGTAACGCATTTCAGAATGTACAGTATATAGCGTGTTATATATCTATTATAAATGAGGTGACCTTAAATATGGGAAAAATTCAAATTTCAGGAGAAATCATTGATGCAAAAGCTGTTGCTTTCGATAAGGATGGTACGTTATTTCAAGCTATCCCGTTCTGGTATGAAATTGATAGACTGCGAAAATATAAATTTTTACAAATTGTCGGCGAAGAATACGAGTCACTTTGGGAAAAAGCAGTTGGTTTTATACATCCTGATCAGGTTGATTTTAAAGGATTATTAGCAGTTGCATCAGAAGAGGATGAAATCATTGTTACCGCGAGCCTGCTATATCAAATAACAAAATATCCATGGCATCGCTGTAAGGAACTTGCCGCTGCTATTTTTAAAGAAAGTGATGAAGAGTTATGTATCGAAAAAGCCTTTCATCCGATTCAAGGATCGGCTGACTGTATAAGTTCCTTGCAAAGTGAAGGAATTTATGCAGGTATTTTAACATCAGACAATAAATTACGAACAAAAAGGTGTATAGAACTTCTTCATATACCACATCTACATTTTCTTCTTACTCCAGAAGATGTAGCATGCGGAAAGCCAAACCCAGAGATGATTATAAAAACATGCAAACAACTTGGAATTCAAACAAAGGAACTCATCATGATTGGAGATACTGTTGTTGATGTAAAAATGGCCAAAGATGCAGGCAGTATTGCTGTAGGTATTGCAAGTCACAAACATGCAATAGAAGAGTTAACACCATATGCTGATTTTATCATTACAGCTTACACTGACATTCAAGTTTTAACTAAAAAAACGCAGTAGACAAAACTGTCTACTGCATTCGTATCATAATTAGCATATAGGAATCCAACGAGGGGGTGTAGAATCTTTTTCTAATATACTATATAAATCCATTTTAATTTTTCAACATATAAGTCGCTGCTATGCAGAATAAAACATGACCCGCACTCTTTATAACAGGACAAGAGGTCCTTGAAACACCGATATAGCCTTTAAAATAAATTTCCATATGCTTTTTGTAAAGTGAATGGTATCTCCTATGTGAAATATTCTAATTTTGCATTGGGAAAGAATTTCTCCATATAAGAATAAAGATAATTTTTTATATCTTCTTCTTCTTCTTTTTGATAAATGTATTTTCCAATTCCATATTTTCCCCATTTATATCTTCTTTTCTCTTCATCTAATTCTAATTTTGTCATGGGATAATTTTTTTCAATTACTCGTTTGGCAGGCTTTGTAAATCGATGTTGAATAAATTCAAATGTGATATCAGCACGTGCATCAAGTGGTAATTCAGCATCAAGACGTTCAAACATATGATAGTACCCATCCTGCCAACCTTCATGCAGATAAATAGGGGCCACAATGAACCCAAGTGGATACCCGGCTCTTGCTACTTTTCCAGCGGCCTCAACCCGTTTTGCTAGGGGAGAGGTGCCGGGCTCAAAATTTTTAATAACATAGTCAGCGTTTACACTAAACCGAAATCTTGTTTTCCCGTTATGTTTTGCATCAAGTAAATGATCTACATGATGAAATTTAGTAACAAACCTCAATTTTCCATAATCGGATTCTCCAAAATGTTCTATTGCGTGCTTAAGAGTATGAGTTAAGTGATCAATCCCTACAATATCAGATGTACAGGATGCTTCAAATCTTGTTAGTTTAGGCGCTCGTTCCTCGATATATTTGTCAGCAGCCTCAAGAATTTCGTCCACATTTACATAAGTACGGATATATGGTTTACTTCCCATCGTTGTTTGTAAATAGCAATAATGACAATGGCCCATACACCCTGTTGCAAAGGGAATAGCATACTCAGCTGAAGGCTTTGAGGTATCAAATTTTAGTGTCTTTCTCACACCAACGACAAGAGTAGATTTTGCTACCCTGTACTTTTGAAAATCATTTTCTCCTGGGAGATCTCTCACTTGGTTATGTGAGGTGGTATACCGAATTTCTACATCCATTTTTTTGAATTTCTCTTGAAGTTCTCTTCCTAACGGATAATCTAATGCATTTGGTTCAAAGTATACTAGCTTAGGTATAAATGGATTATTCATTCTAATATCCCCTCTAAAGCATCTCCATAATAGTAATTGTAAGCTTGATTTGCCTCTTCTTCTGTAGAATAAACAGCCATTTCATTTGATAATGGATAATAAGTTTCATAAAGAAATAAAGCTAATTCATTTGGATTTTCAGGGTTATTTACAACGGCTGCTGCTTGTATATTTGCTACATCCTGGGTGTGGGGGTTTCGGTAAAAAACATAGACAATATCTCCAGCATGATAAGTTTTGCCTTCGTTAAACAGTTCCATTCCATCACCTTTTCTTTTATAAAATCTATTGGGTACAGTTATTCATTACTAAATTTTTATCTTTAGCGCCTAAAATTATGTCTTCTTTATTATGGAAAAGCTTTTAGCTAATTGATTTAACCCATGTGGTGACATACTTCGTTGCAAATCAATAGATTTATTTCAATTCTTTCTCTTGGTGTTCTTTTTTTTAGCAAGGGGCAATTAAAAATGTTTTAGACTATAGAAAATTGATGTAATTATAATATTTTTCAAGAAATTTTAGATTTAAAGAGAACATCTTGCATATACATGTTATAAGTTTTTATAAAATTGGGTTATCTAAGAAGGAAGACATATTTTGAAGAAAGTACTATTATTTGGAGATCCAGGTATTGATGATTCCTTAGCTATCATATTTTCTAGAAAAGATGACATACTATGTATATGCTATTACATTAATAGCTCAAATAATTGGTCATTCAATTGGCAGATAATTTGTTTATCTGCCAAACTCTTTCATACGCTTTTTATTTTTAAAAATTTAGTGTTTGGAGGTATAAAAATGAATTTTCCACATTCTAAAAAAGAAAAGAGTAACAACTCAAAAAACTTAAAATCTGATACTATTAAAACTGGACTTCAACCAGTAGAACAAGCCATGAATGGATTGTACGGAATGCCAGAAACTGATATTGAAGACAAAGAACACCAAAAAACGGAAATTTGAAAAATAATTAGTATTTAGATACTACTTTTATTTTGCATACATACTTTATTCCTAATAAAAAACCAAGGGAAATCAAAGTTTCCTTGGTTTTTTAATTTTATTATATTATCAAGCATCTACTTTTTTTGTCTCTTCCTTCTTCCGAATATTTCCAGGCCAAAAAGCGAAACGGCCTAAAACGCCTGTAAGTGAAGGAACAAGAAGAGGTCTTACTATAAATGTATCCAGTAGTACTCCTATTGCTGTAACAATACCAAATTGAACAAGTACTTGGATTGGTAAAGTAGCTAATACAGCAAATGTTCCTGCCAAGATTAAACCAGCAGACGTAATAACACTACCTGTTTGAACCACCCCGTTTTTGACTGCTTCAAGATGTGGCTGGCTTCTTTTGTTTTTCCATATTTCAGAAACCATAAATATGTTATAGTCCTCTCCTAATGCTACCAAGAACACAAATGCATATAGAGGAATCGCTCCTTGTATTGCAGGAGCACCCATACCATAGTGAAGTAGTAACCATCCTGCCCCTAATGCAGAGAAGAATGATAATACCACTGTTACAATTAAGTAGATCATCGCCACAACAGAACGTAAATATACAAGTAATAATAATGCGATAATACCAATCATAACAGGAATAATCACATTTTGATCACGTTCAGTTGTTTGTTTCGTATCGTATAATGTAGCCGTTTCTCCTCCAATCCATATGTGGTTATTAGCATCACTTATTTCAGCACTTTTCATTACCTGTTTCAAACTTTTTCTTAACTCAGGAATTTTATTCATCCCCTCAATAGAATACGGATTATCTTTTATTGAAACTTCAAACATTTGTAATTGATTATTCTGTTTCCCTTGCACTGGTTCTGTTACTCGATCTATAAAAGAAAATTTTGTTAATTCTTCTTTGACAGGTACATCTTTTCCTTTTGTATCAACAACAATTTGTACAGGTGCTAACTCACCAGGTGAAAAATGATCAGAGATTAAATCAAATCCTTCACGTGAAGGCATATCTTTTGGAAATGATTCTATTAAATCATACGTAAATTGGATACGTGGAACAAATGAAGCCAATCCACCTAATAAGAATAGTGTTAGCAGAATAATTGTCCATGGTTTACGAATAACAAGATCTCCAAGTTTTTTGCTTAAGAACCCTTTCGATTCCTTTACCTTGATTGTTTTCTTTTTTTTCTTAGCATATTCTTCATTCATTTCTCTTGTTCTTGGGATGAATGGGAAAAATGCTACTCTCCCCAAAATAGCTAATAATGCTGGTAAAATTGTCAAAGAAGCGATTCCCATAAGGAAAACAGCCACGCTAAAAGGTACTGCAAATCTATGGAAAGAACCTATATGAGCAAGTAATAGAGTACCTAATCCTACTACAACGGTAAGAGCACTCATAATGATAGCTCCACCTGATTCTTTAATTGCAAGCTGTAGCGCTTTAAATTTATTTCGCTCCACAAGAAGAAACTCTCGATATCTTGAAATTAGAAATAGACAATAATCCGTACCAGCTCCAAATAATAGTACAGTCATAATTGAAATTCCTTGCGCATCAGCAGTAATCCATCCTTTATCAGCTAAAAAACCTAAAGTTGGACTAATTATTCCATAAGCAAACCCAACTACAATTAAAGGTAAGATTGCTAATAACGGTGAACGATAAAGAAGAATAAGTAAAGCTAAAACAAGTAATACAGTTGCAACCAATAATTTCACATCAGCCTGACTAAATATGCTTACTGCATCAGTCTGAATACCAACTGGCCCTGATAGACGTACATGCAAACCAGAATCAGAAATCTTTCTTTTAAATGGATCATCTTCCACTGTATTCTTTATGACAATCTGCAGTTCAGCCATATTCTCCTGCAGCATATCTGTCCCTACAGTTTTATCAAAAAACACAGGAGTTACAAGAGACGTACCATCTTCTGAAACATTTTTTGCTAACGCTTGGTGCGGTATGGTATCAAAAGGTGGTAACGTTGATTGCCCCTTTAATGGCGAATTTCTAAGTTTTTGATAAGTATCTTGAATTTTCTTAAAATCCTTCTCTTCTAAACCTTCATCTTTATGCCAAACAATAAGCACAGGGTTTCCTGAGTCATTCGGAAATTCTTTCTTAATTATATTATTAGCCTGTTGTGACATAGCCGTTTCAGGAAGATTAGGGGCTGTCTCATCTTCAACGGTATTCACAGCTGGCCAAGTAAACGATAAAACAAGTGTCAACAAGACCCATACAAAAAGGGTAATCCACCTTGCTTTTGGTCCACCGACATATTTCCCCCATGTATAAAGAGGATGTTTTTTCATGATATTCCACCTTTCTTACTAATTTTAGAATTAATTATATATACTGGTTAGTTAATTAATCAAGTGCTATTCAACTGATATGTTATAATATTTTAAATTATGAAGAGTCAGGAGAGAATGATATTGGAACAAAAACAACGTCCTTTAGGAAGACCACCTCAAAATAAAAATACAAAATCTACAAAAGATAAAATTGTTGATATTGCTACAAAGTTGTTTTTAAGTAAAGGTTATCAAATTGTCTCTATGGAAGATGTTGCAAAAGAGTGCGATGTAACAAAGGCAACTGTTTATTATTACTATGCTACAAAAGCTGATCTTTTTACGGATACAATGATTCAAATGATGGCACGCATTAGAGATAATATGCATAAAATTCTTTCAACAAGTAAGCCGCTTAAGGAGCGATTACTTGATGTTGCAAAAGTTCATTTAACCGCAACACTGAACATTGATATCAAGAGTTTCATGAAAGATGCAAAAATATCTCTTTCAGAGAATCACTTAATACAAATGCAAAAAGCTGAAGATAAAATGTACGAAGTATTGGATCAAGCAATACACAAAGCGATGCAAAAAGGTGAAATCCCTAAAGGGCACTCGCTTTTAAGTACTCATGCCTTTGTTGCTTTGCTATACTTAGGTGATTACAAAGATGTAAATCAAAAGCCACTGATTGCCAATATAGATGATTTAGCTGTAAGCATTGTAGATTTTTATTGGAATGGATTGGGACATTAATTCAGGATTTTTAGTTATATATATTTCCTTGATATTGGTGTTTACATATTTATATAAAAAGCGACCATACTAATTTTTATGTTAGTATTTTATTGTGAAATACTACATGTTTTACTAACTACGATGCTAGGAGGATATTACGATGGATATTCGTGAAGGATTAATTCCAACTGCATTAGGTACAGCGGTCACAGCTGCAGGTTATGCACTTAAGCAGACACGTGGTTCTAATAAGATGATTGCTAATACGGTATTTGGATTTGGTTTAGCTCATGTTGTTTTAGGGGTAATTGATTTAGTCGAGCATCGTCGTTAGAACGAAGGCAAGCATATTTAAATGCTTGCCTTTTCTATACCAAAAACTTAGATATGCTCATGTGAAAATTTAAATTAGGTATATATTATGCTGAGAAGGTAGTCATACGCTATACATGTATACAAAAAATCTTACTATTTCTATTGAATGATTGAATTGATGTACAAGAACTTTTATATGAATATATATAAAATTTATCTGTTTATTTTAGAAGAATTATTTTTGAAAAGTAAAGATGCCCCCCTAAATTACATAATGTCAAACATGATTAATCAAAGTACTTTAAGCTCATACTAACGTATGTTTTATAAATACTAGAAATGGGGTTGATTAAATATGGAATTTGAAGGTAGAAATACTACTGAATCTGCACTTCTTCAATATAAACATGGGTTGGGTTTATTTACGGAAAAAATGCCAAAACTGGCTGAACAGTTTAATTCTTTTACAGAGGAATGCTTTAAAGAAGGTACATTATCAAAAAAAGTAAAACAATTGGTTGCTTTAGGGATAAGCCTTTACTCTCAGGATGAGTATTGCATTATTTATCACACTAAAGGATGTATAGATCAAGGAGCTTCAGAGCAGGAAATTCTTGAGATCATTGGCGTAACAGCTGCATTTGGCGGGGGAGCTACCATGAGTCAGGCGGTCACACTTGTTCAAGAATGTATGCAAGAGTTAAATGAATTAAAGCAGTGACTATCCAAGATATTGTTAAAAACATGTTTAATTTTTTTGGTTGTATTTATTACATTTTCTTGATAAAAACCAAACAATACAAAAACTTGAGCATTTTTAATTATGCTCAAGTTTTTGTAATTTATCAATTCATGCTGTAAATTGTCCAAGATAAATATGTAGCAAAAGCAGACCATAAAAGATAAGGGGTACGGCAACGATTCAAAGAATAACCCGCCACATCTGAAAAATTTTCCAATTCGGGCGGGTATTTTTATTATGATTTATCTTGTAGTGGTTCTGGTGCAAAAAATTCAAAATATCTGGAAGTAATCTCCCAAACTTAGACATACTGATACTATTACTCTAAAAAAAGGACGTGATCAGTATGAAAAAGCAAAATCTATTCAAGTGGAAACATTATCAACCTGATATTATTTTATTAACCGTAAGATGGTACCTACGGTACAATCTCAGTTTTCGTGATTTAGTCGAAATGATGGAAGAACGCGGACTATTTATTGCTCATACAACCATCATGCGCTGGGTTCATCAATATGGCCCTGAATTAGATGAGCGATTAAGGTGTCATCTTAAGCCAACCAATGATTCTTGGCGAGTCGATGAGACGTATGTGAAAGTCAAAGGTCAATGGATGTACCTATATCGTTCCGTTGATTCAAAAGGAAATACGATTGATTTTTATTTAAGTAAAACAAGAGATCATAAGGCTGCAAAGCGCTTTTTCAAGAAAGCTTTGCGGTCTTTTCATGTTTCAAAGCTCCGTGTTATCACAGTAGACAAGAACCCAGCCTATCCTATGGCAATTGAAGAGTTGAAGAAAGAGAAAAAGATGCCCGTAGGCATCCAAATAAGGCAGGTAAAATATCTTAATAACATTGTGGAACAAGACCACCGGTTTATTAAAAGACGAGTTCGTTCTATGTTAGGATTAAAGTCATTTAAAACAGCAATCTCTATATTGAGTGGTGTTGAAGCCATGCATATGATGAAAAAAAGGCAACTTGTTTTAATGGACAAATCTGTCCAAAACCAGAAAGAATTTATTCATAAATTGTTTGGCTTAGCTTCATAAAATAGAAATGTAGGGGAAATTGCTACTCTATGTTTCTATCTAATATTTTTGCACCAAAACCAGTTGAAAGAATGGAAGCAGGATTTCCTTCGTGAAAATGAAGAGTATTGGATTAGAAATATACCACTAGGGTATGATTTAAAAGAAGTAACACCAAAAGAATATATAATAGAACAGTTAATGAATACATTTAAACAAGAAATCAAATCCGTGTATTTAGTAGAATTAGATATAGGAGATTATTATGCTTGTAGTTATGAAGATTATGTCTTCATAACCAATAAGGGAATTTATTATCTTTCTATGCAAGTACATGATTAAAAAAATTAAATATCGTACATTTTTGAACTACCCCCACTTAACGACCTTGCGGTCTGTTTGAAGTGAGAGATTTCTGCGAACACCGATGTCTCCACCAGTTATCTTAGCAGGCTCTGCCCGTAGTTCCTACGGTGAGAACTTAAGTATCTTGTACGTTGACTCACCACGCTTCCTACTTTAGCTTGGTTTTCGCAACTTCGGCAAGCGTGGGGCGATAGAACGTTGAAGATTTTACGATTGCAACGATTTTTCTGCAACCTACCTCGTATCTTCAGTTTTCAAAGAGCAATCTGTACAAGTATATGGTAGCAAACATTTTGGCCTACGCCAACCGACATTCATCTCCCACCTATTTGTTGGTGCTATTGTACCTTCACGCAAATTGAGGGAGGAGTCTTCTGTCGGAAAATGATAAAAGCACATTTGCATTTTTGGTTTCCTCTTATGTACAATGGAAATATAAGAGGATATAGGCAGGGGAGGAAGCCCATGGCCAACGAACTAGTTAATTTACGTATTGATTTTGCTTTTAAACAATTATTTGGTACAAGTGGTAGTGAAGAAATTTTGATTACATTCTTAAATGCAATGTTGGAGGAATCTTTAGAATCACCAATTGCTTCACTACAATTAGAAGACCCGCATTTACACCGTGAACATGAGGATGATAAATTGTCCATTCTAGATGTTTCAGCTACATTAGATACGGGTACAAAAGTAAATGTAGAAATTCAGCTCAATAATAATCACGATATGATTAAACGTAGTTTGTATTATTGGGGAAAGCTATACACATCTCAATTACAAAAAGGAATGCCTTATAGTTCACTTCATAAAACCATTACCATAAACTTATTAAATTTCGTCATGTTCTCAGAATATGATGAGTTTCATACAACAGGAATACTCTGGAATAGACAACAACAAAGAATGTTGAGCGA
Source organism: Bacillus pseudomycoides (assembly GCF_022811845.1). NCBI lineage: Bacteria > Bacillati > Bacillota > Bacilli > Caryophanales > Bacillaceae > Bacillus > Bacillus pseudomycoides. The sequence goes on along the minus strand of NZ_CP064268.1, from coordinate 84,296 downwards.
TGATATAGAGGTGCACGTTGTAGAGATTCCAAAGCTAATGCAACAATGGCGTGAAGAAAAAGTAAATCCGTGGGAGGATTCGTTTGTACGCTGGTTACTATTATTGCCAGCAAATGAAGATGAACACCTTACACAAACATTGGAGGACATTGCGATGAACCAAGATCCGATTTTACAAAAAGCAATGAATAAGTGGGAACGCATGAGTCAAGATTCTTCTTTCCGTCAAGCATATGAAGCAAGGGAAAAAGCTTTAATGGATGAGGCTGCAAAGTTTGCGCATGCACGTAATGAAGGAAAAAAAGAAGGACTTCAAGAAGGAATAGAACAAGGTGTACAACAAGGGAAAATACAAATGATTAAAGGTATGAATGAACTTGGAGTACCAGTTGAAACAATTGCAAAAGCAAGTAATTTAAGTGTAGAAGAAATTGAACGTATTTTAGAACAAAAATCATAATGATAATTATACAAAAAGCGGATTGAGCATTTCAATCTGCTTTTGTTAAGAAAAGAAAGTATTTGAACTTAGAATGGTTCTGGTGCAAAAATCATTTGATAGAGACATAGAAACCTACATAGTCTGTTCAATGGCAGATTATGATGCAATTCCAAACAATTTATGTATGAACCTAACTTCATTTTGGGCAGACTTCACCTGTGGGTGAAGTTGTCCTTTTTCCATCATATGCATGGTTTCAACGCCACTCAATATAGAAGTGGCTGTTTCATATGACTTGAATCCTAACATAGACCGCACACGTTTCTTAATGAAACGGTGATCCTGTTCCAATATATTATTGAGATATTTAACTTGCCTTATTTGTATGTCTTCAGGCATACGTTTCTCTTCTTTTAATTCTTGAATTGCTACAGGATAGGCTGGGTTCTTGTCTACTGTTATAACGCGAGGTTTACAAATATGAGAAGCGGCCAAGGCTTTCTTGAAAAAGCGCTTGGCTGCCTGTTTATCTCTTGATTCACTGAGATAAAAATCAATGGTGTTTCCTTCTGAATCGACTGCGCGATATAAATACATCCATTGACCTTTTACTTTCACATACGTTTCATCGACTCTCCAGGAATCATTTGTTGTCTTAAGATGAAGTCGTACTCTTTCATCTAATTCAGGTCCATATTGATGCACCCAACGCATAATGGTGGTGTGAGCAATAGACAAACCTCGTTCCTCCATCATTTCCACCAAATCACGAAAACTTAGGTTGTACCGTAGGTACCATCTTACCGTTAATAAGATAATATCAGGTTGATAGTGCTTCCATTTGAACAAATTTTCCTTTTCCATACCGATCACACACCTTTTTTAGAGTAATAGTATCAGTATGTCCAAGATTTAGAGATTATTTGCAATTTCCCTGAAATTTTTGCACCAGAACCCTATATCAGTACCTATTAATTACTAAAAAATAATCTTATATTAATAATTTTTTAGTAATTTAGGAATAGAAAACGTACCTTATTAAAATGTTATTTTCGTTCATATAATGAATTATCCTTCTAGCATATTTATAAGATTTATATCATATATTAGGAGAAAGAATGCAAGTTAGAAAGGAGTCTTATAGAATGAGTTATTTGGAGGAAAATGACTTTAGTGAACAAAATATGGTAAGTGTACCTAACCCCTACGTATATCAGACATTACAATCAGTAATTGGTAAACTTGTGGTTATTGAAACTGTAAGAGGTAATGTAAGAGGAAAGTTAAAGGATGTGAAACCAGATCATTTGCTCATTGAAGATACGGTACCGTATATTGTACGTATTCAACAAATTGTATGGATTATGCCAAAACAATGATCAAATTACATCTAATTTGATTTATAACAGATTGGCGTCATAGACGACCAAATAAAAACACAGGGTTTTATCTCTGTGTTTCTTCAAATTTTCTTTTTTGAATATATGCTTGAGCATGAATAATTTCTTCCTGAAGTTCTTTTAATTCTTCCATAGATCCTGATTCAATCCTCATGTAAGTAGTAACTAAACTAATCATCATATCCATCTTCTCTACTATATTTTGAATGACCTGTTCAGATTGCTCTTTTTTAGGGTGTTGTATTGCTATTAATACATTTTCTAAATAATTGTTCTTTCTTTGCCGGATATCATTAATAAACTGTTTTGTGTTTGAGTTCATTTGTTTTTCCTCCGTTTTGTATATATTTCCATTCTATCATATTTGAATAGAAAATATTGGATTCCCCTAAATTCACATCTGTCTAGTACATCTCCTCAAATATACAAACTAATCGGTTCTGGTGCAAAAACCATTTGATAGAGATATAGAACCTACATGGCCTATTCAATGACAGATTATGATGCAATTCTAAACAACTTATGTATGAACCCAACTTCATTTTGAGCAGACTTCACCTGTAGGTTAAGTTGTCCTTTTTTCATCATATGCATGGCTTCAACGCCGCTCAATATAGAAGTGGCTGTTTCATACGACTTGAATCCTAACATAGAACGTACACGTTTCTTAATGAAACGGTGATCCTGTTCCACTATATTATTGAGATATTTAACTTGCCTTATTTGTATGCCTTCAGGCATACGTTTCTCTTCTTTTAACTCTTGAATCGCTACGGGATAGGCTGGGTTCTTGTCTACTGTTATAACACGAGGTTTACAAATATGAGAAGCAGCCAAGGCTTTCTTGAAAAAGCGCTTGGCTGCTTGTTTATCTCTTGATTCACTTAGATAAAAATCAATGGTGTTTCCTTCAGAATCTACTGCGCGATATAAATACATCCATTGACCTTTTACTTTCACATACGTTTCATCGACTCTCCAGGAATCATTTGTCGTCTTAAGATGACGTCGTACTCTTTCGTCTAATTCAGGTCCATATTGATGCACCCAACGCATAATGGTGGTGTGAGCAATAGACAAACCTCGTTCCTCCATCATTTCTACCAAATCACGAAAACTGAGGTTGTACCGTAGGTACCATCTCACAGTTAATAAAATCATATCAGGTTGATAATGCTTCCATTTGAACAAATTTTCCTTTTTCATACCGATCACACACCTTTTTTAGAGTACTAGTATCAGTATGTCCAAGATTTAGAGGTTACTTGCATGTATCTTGAAGTTTTTGCACCAGAACCGATACACAAGACTTCTTATCCTTAACGTTGTAAAAGCGCAAAATCCTGACGCTACCCCTTTAATAACAATTAGAATCTAATTGTTAGGGAAATACATATATTTTGTTATTATAATAGATTCTATATGTTGATAAATTTTTACATATATTCCAATTGATTCTATATAGCTGTATGATTAACTTGCAAGTTATTTTTATTCAGGAGTAATAATGTTGAAACGTGTCATTGATATGCGCTCTACAGGTTTAGTAATTTGTGCAATGTAACTGGATTTATCAAGCCTGTAGACACATGCAATTAGAAGAAAATGAAAAAAATGGAGGTTTTACAATGAAGAAAAAAATACTTGTAAGCACATTATGTTCTTTAGCAATTTTATCAGGGGGTACAACAATGGCTGGTGCTCAAACAACTAGCGGAAAGGTAAGTTCTACAGATACAATTAATACAGCGAATCCAGCCTCTATTATTCAAACAAACTACAACACTCAAGGAAAATCATTAATAGCATCAGAAACATTAGTAGCTTCAGTTACTTCTGCACCAACTCCAATGGACGGACAAAAAAATCGTTCAAGTGGAAATTTCAGTATTCAAAATTTACCAGAGAACACATATGCATTAAAATGGGTTATTGTTGGTGCATCAGACGGGATTCGTTTTAATGTTATGAGAGATGTTTCTGCTGGTAAAGACCCAGTTATTTGGAACAATATTTATAGTGGGAATTCTACAGATGTTAAAACACACAGATCTTTTTATATCTCAAATCCATCCGGAGCGAGTGGAAACTTTACTGTTAATGTTTACGCAATACATTAAATCTAGAATATGAATCACTTTATAAAAATAAACCTCTTGTAAAGAGGTTTATTTTTATAAAATCATCATAACATCAGAATAGAAGTCTATTATTTTGATTCTACTATACTTTTATGAAGTTAAAACATTTATAAAACATACTGTTCTTATAAAGAAGATTATATTCTTTATGGAAGTGGAGGGTTATTCCATTCAGATCTCTTCCAAGGAGCATCTCTAGGATCACCATCTTCATTAGGATTCAATTTATATTCTGGATCACCATAATAGAAAACATCTGGTTGATTCAAATATGGTATTACGCCTTTTAAAGTATCATTACTATAGATAATCCATGGCTGAATAGAATTATTCCCTTCATCTAAACGTCCATTATTTTTGGAAATTTCTCCATTATAGCGAATCTGCACACCATCTTCTGATTTCCATTTCATTGCATGTGAACCGCCATCTACTCCAATAAGAGGATGACCATTATCTTTAGGGATATCTGACCAAGGCTTTATTTTATAGCTATTATGATTAGATATGAGTAAATGTGTGGGTTCTCCATTTTTTAAATACACAAAATACTTTTCCCAATCATGTTCATGATCATTAATCCAATCATTGTCTGCATAATATAACCAATACTCATATACTTCATATTCACCTTTTGTAACACTATGAAAGTATACAGCAGGTCTTTGATCATTTGAACCTCTATTTTCCCATCCTGTTGAACCGGTTCCAAATATTGATTCTCCAATTTTAAATCTGATTAGATTTTCCTTGTTGTGCTCAATATTTTCATCATAAGATTGAAACTTAAAAGCTTGCGGGAAATTTTGTTCTCCGGAATCGAGCCAATCTGTTCCGTCAAATTGTAAAGTCGCTAAAAAATTTGATGGATTTTGATTTGTTTGTACTGAAAAAGGTTTATTAACGTTTTCAGCATATGCTATCGTATTACTACTCGTTAACGCAGCTAAAGAACAAAATATACTTAAGTATATTTTTTTATTCATCATAAAACCTCCTATAAAAAGTATTCTCAGCGTCGAATTGTGTTTCTTGAAAATTTTTCATTTTAATAGTTTGTGAAAGAAAATTCTGAATCCTGAATGGTGAAAGCTTCTCGTACAATTGGTAGAGGGGATTAGTTGTATTATATATTATTCATTATTAATTTTTAATATCAAGATGCACTAATTATCCTGAAAAATCGATATTTCGCCTTGAGAAAATTTCTGTCCCAAAAGGTACACCTTTTGGAATGCTTTTATTACTAAATATTAAAAAATACGGAGAGGCCTTTGTGTGTCTATAAAAGTATACCTTTACAGATACATAAAAACCTATTAAAAACCACGTCTATAAATGTTTGTTTTCGACTTTACAGACATCTGTTTATTCCATATACCTTTACGGACATTATTGGTGTAATTAACAGAGAGGTGTAGCATATGAAACATAAAAAATTTGGATATGTCCGAGTTTCGAGTAAAGATCAAAACGAAGAACGACAAATTCAGAATATGAAAGATTTAGGAATAGAAGATCGAGATATTTTCATTGATAAAGAATCTGGAAAAAATATGGAGCGAGAGAATTACCAAATGTTAAAGCGTCTTGTTCGTACAGGAGATACCATTATGTTTGACTCCCTAACAAGGCTTGGGAGAAATATGAATGATACATTAGAAGAATTTAGGTACTATGAAAAGCATAGGGTAAATTTACAATTTATAAAGGAACCCTATATTAACGTCAATTATACTGGTGAAAGTACAAATGATGTCATTCAGAGCGCAATTCAAAAAGCAACTCTTACAATATTATCAGCCTTTGCAGAAAAAGAGCGAATTGATATTAAACAACGTCAAGCTGAAGGAATTGCTCTTGCCAGAAAACAAGGTAAACGTTTAGGACGTCCGCCTGTCGAAATAACAGAAGAATTCACGGATGCTTACAAGGAATGGAAATCCGGTTCAATTACAGCAGTAGAAGCCATGAAAAAGTATGGCATCAAACGTTCTTCATTTTATAAACTTGCTAAACAATATGAGGAAAAAATAAAAGAATAGTTGTTTTATTAGGGTATAGATTAGGGAGGTGCATGAAAAGTGTATGAGCCATCAGAATTGGATTACTTACTATTGAAAGCTTTTCAAGAAAATTATAAGCACATAATAGAAATCAAACGAAATGAGCCTTGTCCTTGCGGTTCTGGACTAAAGTTCAAACATTGTCATATAGAATCAGATAACCAGTGGAACAAAGTTACCGAATTTTATGATGGTAACTTCTTGTATGAAAATGTAAGTCTAACCCTAGAACTATTGAACACTATCCGTGAAATTTTATCTAAACTAAAATCTCATAATTCTATAGATGAAGAGTTTGGCTTAGAACTCCTGGAAAAATTATATTCAACATATGATCCAGCAATAGAACAATTACAAAAAAACGCCCCTTGTAAAAAGGGTTGTATCGCCTGTTGCTTCCAAGAAGTTGCACTTCAAAAAATAGAAGCTCAAAGAATTAATATACATATGAATAACAAAATCAAAAAGGTTATTAAATACAATTTAAGGGAAACTAAGGCAAGAAGAAAAGTTCCTTCTTCACTTTGGACTGATAGACAAAGTTCTCTTACACCTTGTCCTTTTCTTGATATTACAAAAGGAGAATGTTCAATCTATAATGTTAGACCGTTAAGCTGTAGATCATATTTTGTTGCAAACAATCCAAATATGTGTAATGTAATAACCGGAAATGTTAATTTATATGATGACTATAGATATATCAAACTTACAAATTTAATAATAGCTTTAATTAACCAGCGCGTTTACGGCGATACTCACCCCAAACTTCTACAAAATTTTTACGAAGAAATCTCGTTTAAGAAACAACTTAATCATTTTTTTAGAAACCTTATGTAACTTTCGATTAATGTTTGATAATTCATAATAAAGATTGATCATTTATACTAAAGCAAGAAGAATACTACATTCTTCTCTACTTACCTATATCTATATTTTTACTAATTTATTATTATATCGGTGTCGATTTAAAGTGTTTTTCACAAAATGAACAAATGGATTTTTTAGGAATATATACACGATAAATCGTTCTGTTTTCTTAATTCACATAATTTTCAAAATTAAAATCTTCAAATGTTAATATTTGTTATATAATAAACCTATCAAGTTATTTCCTAATTGTTTGTCTATTATGTCTGTTAAGAAAGTTTGCTGTAGCCTTATTTGTGGACTTGAAATAAAGTCGTACCGTTTATAAAAAAGATGTACCGTTTTGAATAAAGTTATACCGTTTATAAAAAAATTGCACCGTTATACCCCTTTAGATAATCTAAAGGGGTATATTTATAGTAAAAAGGAAAAGAACATCTGAAATTGAAAGATCGATTAAGGAACTGTTGAGTAACAATAAGTTGTTTCGTTAAAGGGTCATATTGTTGAAGATGAACTGGGAATAAAAATCAAAATACATAGTTAAAGAAGTGGATGGATGAATTTATTAACTTTTACTGAGGAATTTTTTAATTATGTAAGGGAGTTTTTACTTTTAAGATTTACATTATTTGCTTTGGTCCTCATGACTTTTTCCTTTGTCATAAACCGTATTATTGATTGGTTCTTTAGGAAATCAAGCTTTTTTGATGAAGAAGTAGAACAGACGATTCAAAGTGTAATTCGATCAATTTTTAGGTATGGAATTTTAATCAGTCTTGTTTTTTATCTAATTAGTCAATTTGTAGATATAAAAGGTATTCTTGCAGGTGCAGGGATTGCCGGAGTTGTCGTCGGTTTTGCCGCACAACAGATGCTAAAAGATGTTATATTAGGGTTCGCAAGATTAACGGATAAAGAGTTTTGTGTCGGCGATTTTGTTACTTTTAACGGAACAAGTTCAGGTACCATTGAGGAAATCAGTATTCGCTTTATGCAAATTCGTGAATGGTCGGGAAAACTCCTTACCATCCCACATGGAGAGATTAGAACGATACAAAATTTTAATAAAAGCTGGATGCGGGTTATTGAACGGATTACGGTAAGTTATCAGGAAGATTCTACAAGAATAAAGGAATTGTTAGAAAAAGTATGTGTTATCTGTAATGAAAAATTGAATCAAAGCCTATATAGAATAGAGGACGAGGCTGTTGAATCATTTCAATATATTGGTGTTACAGACTTAAATCCAAATCTTAAATATGTTGGATACGAATTTTGTATTGTAGGTTTGGTTAAACCTGAGGAGTATTTTGAAACTTCTAGGCAAGTAAGGTTTGAACTAATGTCTATATTCCATGAGAATCAAGTACAAATGCCAGCAGCGAATATGTTCGTTCATACTGAAAAATTACAGGAGATTCCTGGAGAGCAGCTTTCACCAAGCAGGTAAAGAAAACTAGCTGATTGGAGATCCTAGGTCAGTTCATGAGGTGTGAGTGGAAATTATATTTAGAATTTGGGTTTGTAGACCGGCAGATTTCGATGAGCTTAAGGGGTTAAACAATTCCTCCTAAAAAAAGTAACTTTCGCAATCGGGCGCAATTCTGTAGCAAGAATTGTGCTCATTCTTTATGTATTGAGCCACATTCTTGAATAACTAATTGTGGAAATAATGGTAATTTGAGATGGTGCGTTAGTGGAATAAGGAATATTAAATTAATCAAACTTTTTTATAAAAATCTCATATATAGCTAAAAAGAGTAACTCCATTTTAATCAATCTTTTTTCAAAATAGAGATTTTGTAGTTGCTGTTAAATAAAGATTTGTAACTTCATTTTTATCAAACTTTATTCCAAACCAACACTTGACTCTAATTTAGAGATACTTGATAATATAGTGGCATGAAATTGTATATAAAAAAGGATGACTGTCATGAAAACAGCAGTGAAAATAGCCTCCTAAGGTAAAATTAAGTATTTTAGGAGGCGTTGAATTTGAAATTCAATATTATTAATCGTGACAATTGGTATCGAAAAGAATACTTTGAACACTATTTACAACAACAAACAACATTCAGTCTTACGAATGAAATTAATATTACTATTCTTATGAAGAATTTAAAGAAAAAGAATTACAAGTTATATCCTGCGTTTATTTTTATGGTTACAAAAATAGTCAATTCCCACAGAGAATTTAGAACTAGTTTTAACTCGGAAGGTAATTTAGGTTATTGGACAGAGATTTTCCCTTCTTATACAATTTTTGATAAGAAGACGCACACATTTTCTAGCATCTGGTCACCAAATTTAGCTGATTTTTCTGAGTTTCATTCTCAATATGAAAAGGATGTAGAAAAATACAATGGTACAGGTAGTTTATTTCCAAAAATACCTATACCAGATAATAATATTCCGATATCTATGGTTCCTTGGAGTTCTTTTACAGCATTTAATTTAAATATTAATAATGGTGGAGATTTTCTCTTACCAATAATAACTGGAGGGAAATATTCACAAGTAAATGATGAATTATTCCTACCTATCTCATTACAAATTCATCATGCTGTTTGTGATGGTTATCACGCAAGTGTTTTTATGAATGATCTACAAAAACTTGCTGATGAAAGTGCGGACTGGATCTAGTTGTTCATTGGGGAAAATATCTATAAGGGGAACTGTTAAATCAGTTCCTTTCTTTATAGAAATACACCAAAGTTTGTGAATAAATGTACTTAAAGTAACGGGGGCTTTTCTTCAATAACGATCTTCAACAATAGGGCGCTTTAATTGAGCAAGGATAACAATTGTAGATTTGAAATAAAGTCACGATGTTTTAAAAAAAGACGCGAAGTTTTGAAGAAAGTTGCGACGTTTATAAAAAAGATGCGATGCTTTATCTCTTCAATCAAAGTGTTGGATGGAACTTATGATAAACTAAGACCATCAAGATTTATAATTTCATTGAAGGGTTTTATTTTGATGAAGGGAGCAATTGTATGAGCAATTTTAATTTAAATTATGACTACAAACAAAGCGAGAAGAGAAACGGGGAAAACTTTGTTTCTATAAGGGATAAGGGGGAAAATGCCCTGTTAGAAGTTAAGAAAAGTGGAAATACAGTAGAAATAGTTACTTATTGGCGAGGGGATAAAACAACTAAGTTTTCACTTCCATTAGAACTATTTGAGAAATTGTATAAAGATATTACCATAAACAACAGCTAATAAAATACTTCTGATGTCGATTTAAAACAAAGTCGTACCGATTTGAAGAAAGTTTAACCGTTTTTAAAAAAGATGTATCGTTTACAAAAAAGTTACATCGTTTTATTCCTTTTCAATTAAAGAATTCTAAGTAAGTTTTAATCAAACTTTTTTATAAAAAATAACTCCTCCACAAAATTATACCTATCCATTTTGATCAATCTTTTCTTCAAAATGGGTGGGTTTCTTCTATTGTAAAATCAACATTTGTAGCACGATTTTAATTGAACTTTATTCCAAACCAACATTATTAACATTATCTCAAAAAGAACTTGTAGTGATTGCTACAAGTTCTTTTTGTTTTTCTTATTAAATTGGAATAGAAACTTTCAAACATTCATTTAACATAAAATGGAATAGATATTTTTCCATGTTTCGTAGCATATTAAAACCGTAGGAGGTGATACATATGGTTAAAAAGAATAACAGAAATAATAATGAAGTATTAGTTCAAGGTGCTGAGAACTCAATTGATCAAATGAAGTATGAAATTGCACAAGAATTTGGTGTACAGCTTGGTCCAGATACGACATCTCGTGCAAACGGTTCTGTTGGTGGTGAAATCACAAAACGCTTAGTAGCTATGGCGGAACATCAACTTGGTGGAGGATTCACTCATTAATTTCACTTAAAGATATTAAAAGTTATAGTAAGTTGTAGCATATATTTTTTACTTGTATTTAATTTATAAATAACTTTAAATACTTCATGATAAGCATCCAATAGGGTGCTTTTTTCTTTACTATATAAAAAAGACACAATAAATATTTAATCAATTGTATTGAACAGGTATCATTTATCACAAATATACACTACATCTAATACAAAGGAGATACATCTTTAAAAATTCACCTTAACTTGTACAGTAACGCAAGGGCTAATTGGTGAAATTGAATATCTTTACGATGAAGAAGATATTAAGGATAGACTTGAACTATTAAGCTTGATTGGAAATAAATATATGTGTTTTGGAGAATACTAACAATGTTATTTTTTCAAAGATTTTATAATAAAGACACAAAAAGAACCTCTTACAGGATCTTTTGTGTTTTTTATTTTATCTTATGAATTGGATAATGAAGAATAAGTAAGTATATCTTTTATTTCTTCTAACACGGCATTGTATTCTTCTGCTTCTAATAACTGGTGTTCTTGAGTAAAGTTAATCATTTCATAACTACCTTTAATATCAACACTAGGTTTATCCACAACAGCTAATATTAATTGTGAATCTTTTGGTCGTTCATTCATAATAGCGTTTAACATTTTATTTAAATTTTCTTCACTTTGATCCTGTTGATTTGGAGAATCGATTACGATAGGACAAAAAGTTGATGTTGAATATTTCTCAATTAATTTCAATATACTTAAATAATAAGAAAGTAGAGCACGCGGTTGATGACTCCCTTGTTCTTTAATTTTAGTTTTTAAATTATTATAAGAATTTGATGAAATATTTTTCACATTGAGTTTCTCAAGAAAATAATTCATATAATTTATATATTCTGTGGTAATTTCTGTTTTACGTTTTGTGGTTTGGATTTTTCTTTTTGTTTTTAGATCATCCAGTTCTTCTTCCAGCATTTTTATTTGTTCTAATTCCTTATTTAAGTCTTCTTGAATTTTAGTCTTAAATTGGTAAGAACCTTCTAGACTTATTATATCTTTTAATGTTAAAGCTCCTCTTTTTGAAATCAAAACATTATTTAAAGCTTCTTTTTCTTTAGCTTTTTCTGTAAAAGTTTGATTTATTTTTGTAATATTTTCATCTACAAGTTCTAATTTAATAGCAATTTCATTTAATAATTGGTGACACTTAGCTTCTGTTTCAGCAGCTTTTAAGCGTGCCGCAAAATTATCTTCATGTTGTGAACCACATGTTTTACATTTACTATTTATTTTACTATAGTCAACTTGGACTCCCTTTAACGTTTTCTCAATAGATTTTTTCCTCTGCTTTAGGATTAATCTATCATTATAAAGTTCTGTAAGTTGTGCTCTCCACTCATCTTCTAGTAATTGTAATTTCTCTACTTCTTTAATAAGAGAGTTAATTTCTTTTTGAAAATTGTCTGCTTCAATGTTAAATGTTTGGCTATTTCTTAATTCTTTATCAAATCTGTGAAGTGCATATTTTAAGGACTCATATTTTTTTTGGGTCTCATTCTTTTGAGATTGATTTAAGGACATCTTGTTAGACACTTCAAAGAATTCATCTGTAAGGATACCAGCATGATACTGAATTACGATGTCTTGCCATTTAGCAAACTGTGCTAAATTTTCAAAAGAAGACCACTCTTGATTCCAACTTTTATCTTGATCTATGTAAAACGGTAAGAAAAAATATGCAGGGGGTGGAATTATTTCTTTTTTATTTCTGTTTGGTAAAGTTAATCTGTAACCCAACAATTTCGCCATCTCAGGTGCCAATTCTTCTGTTACTTTATTCCAGGACCCAATTAACTGTCTGGAGTCATTAAATAATGAATATTTATTTTTATTTTTGACCATTGTGTATTCTACGCCTTCTAATATAAAGGTGAGAACGTTTACGACCTCAAGATTCTTCCATGAGTTATGGAACCGTACTTCCGCGCCTAAAGTATTATAAAGGCTTTTAACAATGCTTGATTTACCAGTTTTATTTAGATTATCACTATATAAAACCGTTACTCCAGAATCAAATACTATTTTTTTTGCTTTTTTTTCTTTAAAAGATATCAATTTAAGTTCTTTAAAAATTAATTTTTTCATGTTATCCTCCGTAAAGGTTATTAATTTATATTTTAAGTGTTGTATATTGCATCAGTATTAACGCTTGTATATCATATTTATTAAATAATTCATCAGGATATTCTTTATCTAATAATGAATATTCCTCATACACATTAATAAGCAGTTCATAAACACTAGTACATTTTTGTAAATTTGTTTTTAATAATTCATTAATTTCATCTTGCATGGTTGAAACTAGTGCTAATTCATTTGCCAAAATTCGCACTTCCCATTCTTCCCATTTACTTTCTAGTTGTTTTAAATCATACAGTGTCAACTTTTTAGTTGCTCTTAGTTCTTCATTGATTTTTTTCCATGTTGCAGTTAAATCATCTTTAGGATTTAACTGATTTATGATGGCCTGGACCTTACTCTTTGCTAAAGACTTGTGACTTATGAAATCTTCTAAAGAATGAAATTCCATTTCGCAATCATTCCGTAACTCAATTTCTCCATATAAATATTTATAAAACAAATCAGGATTTATTTTATGATATCCCATTTCTTTTAGTACTTGAGATGATTTCCCAACCGCATGTTCTTTACTTTCTGTAAGGCTTAAAGGGGTAATGTATAAGAAAGTGTAATCAAAAACATCACTACATTCTGTTATATTCATCTCTTTTTTCAAGTTATTTTCGACCTTTTCCTTTTCTGTAGAACATATTGTTGAAAAAGGAATTTGTATAACTGAGGAATCCTTGGTATTTGTTTCATCTTCTAGTTTAATGCTGTATGCTTTGTTGGAAACAAAATTTAATGATTTAGTTTCCTTTGGGAAATTCAATTTATTTTTATAAAGTTTTCCCAACATAGAGTTCAAAATTTCTTTATTTTTCCCTTCCGTAAATTTAATTAATGCAGGGAGTGTCCAATTTGAGCTACCCACACTCTTGGTTTTTATTTGATAAAATTCAATTTTCTGGGGATTAATCTCTGAATCTAGCACAAGTACATCATCATGATAATCAAGAACAATTGAATAATCTAATTTATTTTTATGTAATTCGAGAATTTTTATTAAAGTCCAATTTTTTTGGAAACTAAAGCGATTTGCCGATCGAGAACCACTATTTTCAGGTGGTTTAGTGGAAAATATTTTATTCAATGCGTCCATTTATTTTTTACCTTCCTTATAATGATATCGATTAATTTCATTATAAAAAGGAATTAATTTTATTACTAGCCTTGTATAATGAGATAACACACAGTATTTTACATTTTACTGAGTATTTATGAGCGGAGAATAAGTCCTACTATATCTCCACTTGTACGCTTTAATATACTATCATCCTATTTTCTAAATTATGTATATTTTATACCTGTAATATAATCGATATCTATGTGTAATACCTTATTATCTTTATTAATAACTCTTAACTCATTTTTAGATGTATCATAATAATGAATATAACCAGTTTCCAATTGTATTTTTTTCTGTTTATAATAGGAAATACTTACTTCTAGATTTTCAAATAATGCATGACATACAACTTCATTTATAGCTTCTAATTGCTGTTCATCTAAAATTGGCATCGGAACATGATTTTGCTTTTCGTACAATTCATTTATCCCTTCAAATTGCTCTTTTATTGCTGCGAATGGACTCCACTTTACCATTCCTTTACCCTTAGGCATATTTGCGTTGCTCACGACTTATGTCCTCCTAACAGTGTGTTTCTGTATCTTGTTGTCGCACTATTTGTATACGAAATCCCTCTTAATATGCTGTTTTTACCAAACTTATAACGTATTTCATCCATTACCTTAGTTAATTTCATTTCCTTTTCACGTTGTATTACGTTATCGAATAGTGATATTTGTTCTTCACCTTCATTGATTAAGTTAGTTAAAGAAACATTGATCGATCTAATGGGTTCCCCAGTATATAATTCATGCAAAAAGTATGTACAAATATGATAAATATCCATAGTTAAATTGGTTGGTCGGTTCAAAGTATGAGTTTTTCTGAAACCCCCAGCATAATCTTTACTGTAACCGACTGAAAAATGCATGGCTTTCGCTAATTTGTTTATTCGTCTCAATCGATAACAAACTTCTTCAATATGTTCCAATAGAACAATCGGAAATTCTTCTATTGTATAGTCACGCATTAGAATTTGGCTTTTCCCGACAGAAGTTGTAGCAGGAACATATTTTTCCGAAATGCGACTAAAGTCAATTCCGTGGCTATGTAAATGTAATTCTGATCCGATTACACCGAAGCTTTGTTTTAAGTATTTAAGAGGATAATTCGCTAAATCCTCAATTGAATGTATTCCTTTTCGGTTTAACTTCGCTTCTGTTTTTCCTGAAATTCCCCAAAACTTGCTAAGTGGTCGTATCGGCCATAATTTTATGGGTACATCTTCGTACTTCCAGTATGCTATGCAATCTTTTGTTTTCTTCGCTTCCACATCTAATGCTACTTTGCTCATTAAAGGATTAGGGCCAATTCCTATCGTGCATTCAATCCTAGTTTTCGCATATATTTCACGTTTGAATTTCAATGCGAATTCGTACGGATCAATAGCAAATAAATGAATACTATCCGTAATATCCATAAAGAATTCATCTATGGAATACTGGTGAAAATCCTCAATGGGAACATATTGTAAAGCTAAACCAGTTATGTAATTTGAGCATTTTATATAGGTTCCCATGATTGGATTCACTACAAGAATATCGTCACGACGCGGAATTTCATACAACCTTGCCATTTTCTTAACGCCTAACGCTTTTAATGGTGGAGTTGCAGCTAATACAATTGAGCCATTTCTATTTACATCACCAACCACAGCTAATTTAGTGTAAAGAGGGTCTAATCCCATTTTGATGCAACTCACCGACGCATAAAAACTACGAAGATCTACACACAAAATAATTCGGTTAGGTAATAGAGAATAATCATACAAGGTAACCCCTCCAAGACAGAACGTTTGTTCTTATTATAAACCTAGTGTTTCGGTTTATACAATCCTTTTGTAAATAATTTTTAATACTCAATTTGGTACGTGAAATTATTTATAATTCTTCAAAGTTCGACCACGGAACACGTTTATATCTCTTAACTTATTAAACCCGTTTTCGTTTTTTTATAAATTAAGAAAAGCTCAAATCCTTATGTACCAATGGATTTAAGCTTTTTATTTTATAGGAATACTCGTTGCAACAAGTTGCCATTAGGCTAGTGTATTAGCAACTTGTAGCTATTACTATGAATGCTACATTCCACAAAATTATTACAGTTTTTTAGCTTTTTATTTTTATTATATGCTACATTTTTACTTTTATTCTTTAAATCGAAGTTTGAAAAATAGAAGTTTTGGACAAGTTGTTATTAATAATGATAAATGAGGTGTGAAATATGCCATGGTTTAAAAAACCCCGTTCAAAACTTGGAAAGTTCATAGATAAACATAATTTAAAACAAGTTGATATTGCAAATATTAGTGGTCTTAGGGAATCAACTATTAGTCGTCTAGCAAATATAGACAGTGTTTCGCCAAGTATGAAAAGTGCCAATAAAATCGTTAAAGCTTTACGTATACTAACAGGTAAAAATGTTAATAACACAGATTTTTGGGCGTAAATTAACTAAATACATCTTCCATTACAAATGTTCTCATAAACACGTTTTGTTTTACAGCATATTGCTCTAATTTAGATTGCCGATAGTCTGACAGTGTAAAAAAGATAATCACTGGAACAATAGCATTCTGTCTTTTATAGATATCTGTTATATGGCCATATAACTGTATTTTATGTTCATTTGCCTTCATATGTTGCATCCGATCTATTTCAACGAAATGAGGGACTTTATCTTCAAAATAAGTTGCATCTGGAATAATTTGATGTCGTTGATCATTGATTGAAAATTCTATAGATCTTTCTGTTTTCCATTCTGGAAATCCAAGCCACATCCAACTTTCATTTCGCATTAATATATGCTGTAATTGACTACTTTTCTTTACTTCCCTTGTGACACCCAATAAATTACGTCCTTTTTTATTGAGATAATACACATGCTCACGAGCTATTTTTGTTATGTGACAATACGGGTGCATATCCTTCAATACACGATTTGCATTTCGAATGCTCCCTAGACAGTGAATGGCTTGTAATTGCCTCCTGGTTGCAAAATCTAGTTTACTCAAAGTGGATAAAATCTCGATTTGCCTCGCTTTCTGTTTGAGGGCTTGATGCCTCATGCTTTTTCACCACCTTATATTGCTTCAGTAAATCCCACATGTCTTTATCCTTTAAATACGGTACCTGGATTTCCTCTGTCCGATCAGTCTTAAATAATGCTCTTCCTGGAAGGGAAGGCAGATCTTCAAGACCTGGTTCATCCAAAGCAACTTGTGAAGCAACCGCTGTTGGTAATCGAAAACCTAGCTTTGCATCAGCATTTTGTTTGATTTGCCTTGGCAATGTGTCAGAGGTTGGATATTGGGTACAAAATATAAGCCGGAATCCTAAACCACCTCCGATTCTTGCGATTTCAGATAACATCTCCTGGCACATAAATAATAAATCCCGTTGTTTTTTAGGTAAACCTTGTGTCGGACAAAGATTCGCTCCTTCATCTACTATGATGAAGCAACGTTCTCTAATTGATGTGTCTATAACATTGGTAAAATAGGAATTTTTCATCATTTCAATCTGTTTTACCATCTTTTCACGTACTCTCGCCAACATCTCTAACGCCTGTTCCGGATTTTCAGCTACTTCTACTACTTGGGATAGCTCTTTGTAAGGACTAAATTCTAGCCCTTCCTTCAGATCAATAATAAAAAATTTCACATGTTGAGACTGTTGCAAAATTAAACTAGTCATCACATTTTTTAAGAATACTGTCTTTCCAAAACGAGTCATTCCACTTACACACATATGCGGTGTTTTCTCGAAATCATGATATACATGTTTATCTAATGCTTTCCCCATCATAACTTTCCATGTGTGCTCTTTTAACAGATCCTTAGACCAATTCCACATTTCAGGTATTCGTTGCTTAAATACTCGAATATGAAGCTCTCTTTGATGAAACGATATTTTAACAGGTTTATATAGTCCTTCTTCTAATACTTCAGCTAACTTTTTGATAAGTTGACTAGGTACGCCGAGCGGTAACTTGTAAACATAATTCATACTTATGTCATCTTCTATTTCTTTTATAAAATTAGGGTATTGTAATTCACCTTTATGTTGAACACATATCTTTGCAATTTCAAAAAACGTTGCAATTTTTTTCTTATCACTCATTCCTTTACTTTTATAAAAGTAAGCTACTGTTATAAAGGTTGCTGGAATTAATAAAAGTGATAACATTTCCTCCATACCTCCTTAAGGTAGTTGAGCCTGTATGGATGCTTAGAAAAAAACACTTAAGATGCGCTATTATAATTATTTTCGGCTACCAGATAAAATGCTAACGTAGAAACACATCTAGTATATCCATTAGCACATACCAAACACTCCCAATTAATAAGCATTTTAGCCCCGCACGTAGCAACCAATCTGGAAGATAAAGGCCTTTCTTTTTCAATAACTTAATCCCTAAAATTGAAACGCCAGTAGTAGCATAAACAACCCCTAATTCTCCAATGATTGTCATATTAATCCCACCCTTTCGGTTTGATAGACAAATTGCCCTTACGATCTTTATAAAGTTGATACTCATCCAACAATTCATTCCATGACAAAGCATGTTCATCTCCGTACAGATCCTCTTCAATGTGTTGACTTAGATAATAGTACGCCCGATATTGTCGGTCCAGATACACTTCATGCCTTAACATGTGATCACGTATAGCACAAAGATTTTCCTCTTTATTAGTTTCTTTGTACATTTGCCTAAGCATTTTTGAAGAATAAAGATAAGGTGTAGTATACAACATCTGATACTGACTCATATGTCCTCACCATCCACATAAAATTCTAGATGCTTTTAATACATATGATAATGACTTACTTTTTCGAATTTGTACCACAAAAAAGTACAAAAATACGCCATTCCTATTTTAGAATGACGTTCATCAAGTATCATCTACCTCATGCCCTAAACAGTTTAAATATTCAAGAACTTATAAAGTGCTCACTTTATTATTGCAAATGTAGTTACAGTGACCCTCCCCTACTTTTTATGCAATTCCTAGAGTAAAATGATTATTTCCATACACTAATTTTCCCTATTCCAGATCCACCATTAGCACGCTCATTTTGACAAATCTGCAGATAGAATTTCCCAGCGGGTATATCCCGCCTTTTATTTACAATTTGAGAGTTGTTCCATAGAACTCCATTGTCATGCAGGTTACCATTACTATCTTTAAGGTACCAGGATACATTCGCATCGCTATAAGAATTTATATACAATCCAAGCCTTGCTCCTAGAGGTACCGTTACATATCCTGACGTTCGACACATTGTATATTCAAGATCTGAAGGTAATTTTACCTCTTCATAATCAATCATTGTTGCAGCAGCTGAAACTTGGTCATTGATTCCCACCAATAAAGTTATCATGATGAAACCTAACAGTAGCTTTTTCATATCATTACTCCTTTCGAATTAGATATATGTAGTCAGGGGACTGTCACCATGCTATTTATTCACCTTATTGAAAAATATACCCTTCATTTTTCAAAGACATTTTTTACAATTCTAAACAAAACACAAGGATCCAAATTAAAATATTATGAGTTTCTTTGTACATTTACCTAAGCATTTTTGAAGAATAAAGGTAAGGTGTACTATACAACATCTGATATTGACTCATATGTCCACACCATCCACATAAAATTCTAGAGAGCAATTTCAAATTAAAAATATAGTGTTTGGTTAATAAGAAAAGGACCCTTCAATTAAAAGAATGGTCCTTTCTTTTAATATAATAATAAAAATCCGTTATCCATAACAGATAGGTAAGTGTTTAAAATCTTACTGCCGATTGTTTAGCATTGCTTCTTAGGTAGTAATGTTTATAGCTTATTAACTTACAATATTAAATTATATCTAACATAGAATGAACTTAGGTACTTCCTGTGAGTCCGTTAGTATTATAGAGATTACTAGGATTATTTTATAATGTGTTTACAATTTAGATTTAAATTTATTAATTAATAAAATCTTATATAAATATATATCTTATATATTAAAAATATAAAGATAAAACTTATATAGGTCTAGTAAATATGCTCTTATCCTAACTGTAACAAGGACTCTGGACATACTATAGCGTAAAAATCATAAATAGTAAAATCTAACAACAGAAAATTAGCCATTAGTAAGGTATAAAATCTACAAATAATCATAAACAAGATAGCGCATTTCTACATAAAAATGAAATAAATTGATGCATTGTTAATTATATTTATTCAAGTGCTAAATTTTCACCTCATCCACTGTATGTCCACAATTTTATAATATTTACTCACAAAACATGCACAATATAGGCTAATTAATCAACATAATTAGAATTTGTCACATTACTCACATAAATATTGATGATTTTTGATAGGTGAAGTGTCAAAATCCTTTATTTCAAAAATAATTACATAATATTATTGACATTAGGCTCTATTTATCTACTTATCCACGAAATTTATTGTTTTTCTTATGATTTTTGGTAGGTATTTGTATGTATTTTAGATAAGAATAATGTGTTTTTTTAAATATAGATGTGGAAAATTGGTTAATTGCAGTACAGTTTTGTATAGGAACGTATAAAAAAAGACTCTATTATGAATAGAATCTAGTAAAGGTGTCTATTAGGAGAAATTAGTGGAAGGCTTTTTTATAATGGAATCAACACGAATAGCCCTCTATTTATATTTTTTTCAAAAATAGAGAGCGGAGTATCGTTAATTTATTTCTATTACCTCAAGTACTTGTTCGGCTGTTGTTACATGAATACCAGTGCGTACTAATTGTTCAAATGCACGCATAAATGTAATCAAATTGAAGTCATCCGGTACTTCAATAACGCGAAGCTTTTCTTTAGGTAGTCGATCTATCTTTTCAATGAACAATTCGCGAACATCACTTGAAATAAAGCGATCTTTATGTCCTCTTGTTTTTAGAAGTTCACGTATTTCTATTTCTAAAGCCATATAAGCATTTAGATTTGCACCTTGTTCATAGGCGTACTTTCTAAACAATGTTTCTTCTTGATATTTTAGATAGTTACGATGATATGATTCCTCTGTAACAGGTACAGCAAATTTGGATTTTAGTAACTCATATGTTTTACGGAACAATTTTTTGATGTTTCGAAGAGAGTACATAGAGAAATGCAATCCAAAATCAAATACAGTTTGCTCCTTTTGTTCTTTTGGAACATGTTGTGTAATAAGAGGGTAAATACCTTCTTTTGCTGCTGTATCAAGAATTTGATATTGTGATGTTTGATTTAATAGTTTTTTCAGTGTATACACTAACTTACTTGGATATTCTTCATTACGATCTACCATGTCACGTAAGCTACGAATGACACTTCGAATCTGTCGATGGCAAGTATACTTAAGTACATGAATAAATTTATTCATGTCTTGTGCAAATTCACCGATATTCAGTTCTTGTAGCACAGATTCAATAAAACGAGCTTTTCGTGCATATGTAACCTTTGGAGTGAATGGATCGCGATACTGTACTTGTCCAGCTTCTTTTGTACACAAGAAATCTGTATGTAAGGATAGATATAACGTCGTATATCTTTTTTTATTTTTAACCCCTTTTTGTAATTTGCAAATTTTGAATAGGGGAGTCCCTGTACATGGTAATGCAGTTGTTAATTCTGTCATAACCGCACGGATTTGATGTGGGTATTTCTTATGTAAAAAGCGGTACATTCCGCCAAAATGAGTTGTATTTCTTCTTTCATCTTGTTTATCTAAGGAACGTTTTAGAGTCGTTTCGCTGTGCTGTTGCATAGCAATGTCCAAGAATAGTTTCTTAGCCGCAACTGACAGCTCAAAGAAAGCCTTTGTAAATACCACTGGGCTAATATAAACATAAGGATTTGCTTTTTCAGTTTCTTCGTTCATAAAATGAGTTAGCTTAATTGTATAGCGGCCATCTAATTCATTTTCTATTGTAATAATGTTATGTAAACTTAATTTCTTTAATGCAATATAGAATTGAGAATGCTGTATATAAGCAAATTCTTCTTTATATTGCTTGTAATCTTCCCACATCATATGTACTGTTACATTTGGAATAATTCCATTCGTGTAACATTTCTTGTGTAGATATAAGAAGACTTCTAAATCTGCATTTGTAATGCCATATAATTTATGTTTCCGTCCCATTGTTTCTGAAATAGCAGATAGTGTACGACGTGAAAAAGATGGTTTCGCCTGGGCCACAAAGCCATCTACATCAGCAATACGTTCTTCATATGTCATATGATCCAGAATATCCTCAAGGTATGTATCTTTATAGCTGTAGTATTTTTCTTCAAAAGCTTCAACAAGTTTCTGCCAAGACTTCAATGTTACTAGAACTGCATTTGTATCTTGTCCATTTAGACTACGTTGATTACGAATAATAAATGATTGTCCCATCTTTTTCACCTCCTACATATAAATCCAGAAATATATGCCAAAACACTATAAAATATACCAATTATGATTATATCAAATCGAAACTTGATGAAATATGCCCCTTTAAGAGAAAAAATGAAAAGATGAAATGCACGTTAATCCCTTGTGTATCAAGGGATTTTAAGATTTATCGATTTTTTTTTATGGACATCATACCGCTATAGATTTTCATCTTTCTAGAAAATCGATAAATCATTAAAGAACCTTATAAACATTGATACAACAATGTTTATAAGGTTCTTTATAAATACAAAAGGGACATCATATGGCTATAAGTTTTCATGTTTTTAGATGTGAAATTATTCATAGAATAGCCTTTAAACGTTGGTATTAAAGAGTTTGTACTCAAAATTTCAAATTTTAGAAGGGACATCATATAGCTAAATCTTTTTCATCTTTTTATAAAAAAAGGGACATCATACAGCTACAGATTTTCATATTATATAAATAGTCAAAAATACGAACAAAAGGCAGTGAATGTATGATTTCAAAGGGTTTATGGAACATTCACATCATTCAAAAGGGACATCATACAGCTATAAGTTTTCATGTTTTTAGATGTGAAATTATTCATAGAATTGTTTTTAACCGTTGATATTAAAGGATTCAATCTCGAAATTTCAAATTTTAAAAGGGACATCATATAACTAAGACCTTTTCATCTTTGTATGAAAAAAGGACATCATACCGCTACAGGTTTTCATATTATATAAATAGTCAAAAATACGAACAAAAGGTAGTGGGTGTATGGTATCAAAGGGTTTATAGAACATTTACTTTATTCAAAAGAGACATCATATAGCTAAAAATTTTCATGTTCCATATGTAATTACAAAAAAAAACTATTATATCAAGCTTTAGCCCCCTTTTTTAAAAAGATTGTGCAGTTGAAAGGGGAATGATATAGCTACAGATTTTCATGTTTATGAAAAATGATACTAATAGAAGCAGGATCTATGAAAAAAAATAGGATACTACGCGAGCCTTTAAATTAAGTCGTATTTGGATTTTACAGATTTTCCGAACGGGAAAGCCCACTGTGGTGCGATAGCACCCCCTTTAGGGGTGTGGTGAAAGTGAGGTTGGATACGAAGTGCCACTGAAAACCGTAAGGTGCGTGGTACTTCAAGTATCCAAAAGTGTATCCTCATTTTTTATATCTCCAAGTTGCAGTTCGATAAACGAACTGATACAATTGGTATATGGAAAACTATAGAAGAACCAATACAACTGTATCACTAATTAACTATCATTTCGTTTTTTGTCCTCGATACAGGCGAAAGATATTCTTAAATTCAGATGTAGAACAACGCTTTAAAGAGTTGGTACAAGAAATATGCGACGAATTAGAAATTGTCATTATTGCTTTAGAGTGCGACAAAGACCATACACATATGTTTCTAAATACACTACCAACATTTAGTCCTGCTGATATTATGGCAAAAATTAAAGGAGTGACTTCTAAAAGGTTGAGGGAAGAATTTCCTCACCTTAAACATTTGCCGAGTTTATGGACACGTAGCTATTTTGTATCTACCGCAGGAAATGTATCGAGTGCGACTATTAAACGATATGTGGAACAACAAAAGACAAGGGGCTGAGAAAGGTGCAAATTAAATGTAGTAATTGCGGATTTGAACAATTTATGAAAGACCATAAATTCAACAGAGAATATAAAGATGACTACAATAAAGCCTTATTTGTTCTGTGTGGGAGAAATACTTGTGATACTTCCCAAATTAAAATCCCGAATGGTTATATCAGAGAAATGATGTGGCTTGGTTCGGGGTCAATTGTGAGAGATATAACTTTAGACGAATACAAAAGTCTTAAAAGAGCTAGATTTCTTAGGGATTTAGGTGAAGAACAATGTACCAAACTGTAACAGTAAAAATCAAGCTACTTCCTACAAAAGAACAAGCTTCCATCTTAAATGCTATGGGAAAAGAATATATCTCTACAATTAACGCACTTGTATCTGAAATGGTTGCGGAAAAGAAAACGATAAAAAAGACGACAAAAAATGTTCCTGCAAACCTTCCAAGTGCAGTAAAAAATCAAGCTATCAAAGACGCTAAGAGTGTGTTTCAAAAAGTAAAAAAGGCAAAATACAAAATAATACCCGTATTAAAGAAATCTGTTTGTGTGTGGAACAATCAAAACTATTCGTTTGATTTCACCCATATCCGTCTACCTTTAATAATAGATGGAAAAGCAAAGAAAGTGCCTGTTCGTGCCTTATTGATTGATAAACACAACCGTAATTTTGATTTATTAAAACACAAATTAGGCACGCTTCGCATCACGAAAAAATCCAACAAATGGATTGCCCAAATTTCTGTAACCATTCCCACTACTGAAAAAACAGGAACAAAAATCATGGGTGTAGACTTAGGATTGAAAGTTCCTGCTGTTGCAATGACTGATGATAATAAAGCACGTTTCTTTGGTAATGGCAGACAAAACAAATATGTCAGACGTATGTTTAAATCTAAACGTAAGAAATTAGGTGAATCGAAGAAACTGAATGTGATTCGTAATCTTAATGATAAAGAACAGCGATATATGAAAGATCAAGACCATAAAGTTAGTCGTGCGATTGTAAATTTTGCTAAAGAAAATAACATTTCTGTCATTCGCTTAGAACAATTAGCGAATATCAGACAGACGGCAAGAACAAGCCGTAAAAACAGTAAAAACCTACACACATGGTCATTCTATCGTTTATCGCAATTCATTGAATACAAAGCGAATTTAGTAGGTATCGAAGTTGAATATGTGAACCCAAAGCACACAAGTCAAAGCTGTCCTAATTGTTCTAAAAGAAACAAGGCAAAGGATAGAAACTATAAATGTGAGTGTGGATTTAAGAAACATAGAGATTTAGTCGGTGCTATGAATATTCGATACGCACCTGTGATTGATGGTAAAAGTCAATCAGCCTAAGATACTTAATGTACTGTCTTAGGGGGGGTGATGGCACACCCTAATCTCTAGGCTTGTTCAAAGCAGAAATGAAATGCGGACGGTTAAGCACTAGAGAATCCTATTTGTACACCGAAGGTGTAGAACTTGCCCCTTTAGGGGTGGGAGTGTCAAAAATTGAGTTGGTCTTGTATAATCATTTAAAGGGATGAAAATAGGTATAAACATAAAAATCCTGTAAAGGTGTAACGTAGAAAACTTCAAATAGAATATTCTAAGTATCTTTCTTGTTATTTAGAAAGGGACATCATATAGCTAAGTATTTTCACGTTTAAATAACATTTATTAAATTTATATAAGGAGCAAAATATATATGGAAGACGTTCTACAGTTGTTTAGAGATGCATTATCAATAACAGAACCACTTTATAAACAGAACGAGCAATTGTGGCATAAATGGAATTCTTACTATGTAGACGTTGAAGCAGATAATAGTAAAATTGTAACTTCAGAATACCTTTCTCCATCATTTTCAATGCTTGTACAGTGGGTGAAGCAGCAGCAAGGAAAAGGTATTTCAGCTTTGGATATATTTAAAAATATAGATACTTACAAAGTAACAATTCATGAGACAATTGATATTTTTATAGCCCAAGAGTTTCGTAATGAGGAAATAGTTAATACTATAACAAATACACAAGTGATTGAACCGGATGCGAATATAGGGCATGAAAATTATTTAGAAGTAAATAATTCTGCTGTTTATTATAAGTTAAGAGATGGGATAGCAAAGAATCAATTTGAGGAAGATGAAAGTACAAAATTAAAATCATATCCTATTGAAACGAAAGATAGTAATGGAGTGGCACAGCTTTCCTCTCATAAAGACGAAGATTTAAGGTTAACGAATATTGAAGAAGCCGCAAGATGGAACACATTAGTAGATGGTGTAATGAGTAATATGGATGATTTAACAGCAGATGTATTAGACACCATCACAATTCAATGGCTAAATGAAGCAAACTCACCTGATGAATTTATAGACTTTTCATATGAACAAGTTTTAGAAATGTGTAGTATTTCAAAAGCAAAAGCAAATGGCGTTGAATATTATAGAGTGGAAGATAAGATTAAGGTAGCTAAGCGTATAGCGGCTCTAGCAAGTATTTTTATATACTTAAATGATGAGAATGAAGTAGTCGTACTAAATGATCGCGCTGAAACAGGTAAACATTATGAAGTAAAGCGTGAGGTAATTAAAAGGTTATTTGTATTAGATTCTGTAGTGCTTTGGAGAGATAATAATACCAATGAATACATGGGTATAGAATCATGCCGAATTAAACCGGGCAGTTTCTTATCCAGTTATCTATATGGATCTAATAGCACTACGGCACTATTATCAAAAAAGGCCCTTGAATATAATAGCTATAGACACAAGTATCATAAAAGATTAATTCGTTATTTGACATGGCAGTGGAGAATTCGTCAAATGTTTTCTAACTTAAAAAGGCCCTATTCTATAGGGGGAGATAAAGGGTTATTAGCAGTAATGGGTATAAACCAAAAGCAAAAGCCTAACCGTATTCGTGATCAATTAGAAAATGTTTTGATTGATTTAGAAAAAGAAGGTGTAATTTCCCATTGGGGATATGATAAAGGGTTAGATGAAGAACAATTGACGAAGAAGAATTGGTTTAAAAATTATTATTCACAGTTAGGAATAGTAATACTACCACCTAAAGAGTTAATTCATTCAATGGAAAACTTAGCAAAGAAGAAGACTATTGATGTAATACATGAGGAAAAGCAACCAGTAAAAATTGAAGAAAAACCCTTAGATATGAATGGAAATGAAGAGTTAATTCGGAATAGAATAGAATTTATGCACATGAGAAAGAACATAACCATGCGAGATCTCTCAGCAGAGATAGGCATATCACAGCCAACTCTTTCAAGATTCTATAATAAAAAAACAAAGCGTCTCTCTGGAACTGCGAGAGAGAAATTAAACCAATGGTATAAAAGGCAAATAATCCTCGATAAAATGTAAGTTAAAGCTAAAATTATTAAAAAAAGAGTCCTAGAATGAAGTGAACCCAAAAAGTTAGACACGCATTTTTAAGCAACTTGTGAGGAATGAATTCTGTATTGTACAGGACTCATTCCTTTTAATTTTTCTTTGATTCGATCGTTATTGTAGTAATGAATATATTTTTCCAGTTCCAATGTAAAGTGTTCCATACTTTGGAATTCTTGTAAATAGAGTAATTCAGACTTTAATAAGCCAAAGAAATTCTCTATGACTGCGTTATCTAAACAGTTCCCTTTACGGGACATACTTTGTGTAATCCCTCGTTCTTTTAATGTGTGCTGATATTTCTTCATTTGATAATGCCATCCTTGATCAGAGTGGAGGATGGGTGAATCGTCAGCCTTTAAATGTTCAAAAGCTTTATCCAACATCTTTGAAACTAATGGATAAACAGGACGTTCCTCTACGTTATACGCAATAATTTCCCTGTTATATAGATCAAGTATTGGTGATAAATATAGCTTTTCCCTGTGTAAGTGGAATTCTGTTACATCCGTTACCCATTTTTCATTTGGCTTAGTCGCTTTAAAATCACGCTTTAAAATATTTGGTGCGGTTTTACCAACTTTCTCACAATAAGAACGATATTTCTTCATACGGACAAGTGATTTCAAATTCATCTCACTCATTAAGCAACGAACTGTTTTAAATGATTCTACCCCATTCAAATATGCATGAACGGCAGCTAATTTAGTTTCTAAATAATATTTAGTCATAAGAAAACTGCACCTCCAATTGTTAGGTATGAAGTGAACCCAAAAAGTTAGACACGCATTTTTAAGCAACTTGTGAGGACTGAGTTCTGTATTGTACAGGGCTTAGTCCTTTTAATTTTGCTTTGATTCTGTCGTTATTGTAGTAATGAATATATTTTTCTAATTCTGTCTTAAAGTGTTCCATACTTTCAAACTCTTGTAAATAAAGTAATTCAGACTTTAATAAGCCAAAGAAATTCTCCATGACTGCGTTGTCTAAACAATTCCCTTTACGAGACATACTTTGTGTAATCCCTCGTTCTTTCAATGCGTGTTGATATTGCTTCATTTGATAATGCCATCCTTGATCCGAGTGGAGGGTAGGCGAATCTTCTTCTTTTAAGCGTTCAAAAGCTTTATCTAACATCTTTGATACAAGTGGATAAACAGGTCGTTCCTCCACGTTATAGGCAATAATTTCCCCGTTATATAAATCAAGTATTGGTGATAAATATAGTTTCTCGCCGTGTAAGTGAAATTCTGTTACATCGGTTACCCACTTCTCATTCGGCTTTGTCGCACTGAAATTGCGCACTAACAGGTTTGGTGCGATCTTGCCTACTTTCCCTCGGTAAGAGCGATACTTCTTCATACGGAGAAGACATTGTAAGCCCATCTCGCTCATCAAGCGACGGACAGTTTTATGATTGTGTGTATAGCCTCGATTACGCAGTTCCAATGTGATACGACGGTAGCCGTAACGACCTTGGTGTTCTTCAAATATCTGTTGAATGACTTCTTTCGCCTGGTTATATTTATCTGGCCGATTCATTTGTTTTATCCAATAATAATACGTACTACGTGGAATATCGGCCAACTTTACTAGATCAATGATTTTAAATTCATGCCTTAGCTCATAAATTACTTTCGCTTTGTCTTGTTCTGTAATTTTTCCTTTTCTTGAACTAAGGCGTTTAACTTTTTTAAATAGGCGTTTTCCATACGCAACCGCTCAATTTCAGCAAGTAATGCTTCTTGTGATCCTTCTACTGGTTGAGTTTTCTTTGTATCTTTTTTCATAGATAGACGCCCCCGTTTTTTTGATTGAAGGGCCCGTATTCCTTGTTTTTCTAAAAGTTTCTTCCATCTAAGGATAGTTGAAGGTGCCGGAATATTAAATACCGCAGCCGTTTCTATAAGTGAAGTTCCCGTTTCAATCATAAAGTTTAGTACGTCTAGTTTAAACTCTTCAGTATAGTTTGTATAGGTAGAAACCAAGCCCGCCTCACCTTGATTTTCATAAAAAGCAATCCACTTTTGGACATCACTTCGAGAAACCTTGAATTTCCTAGCGAGGCTTTTTTTACTACAATTCGTTTGTAAATAATGTTCGACTATCTTTAATTTGAACTCAGTTGTGTATTTTGACATAAAGAAGCACCCCAATAGTTAGCTTTTTTTGTCTAATAATTGGGGTGCAGTTCAAAATAGGACTCTTTTTAATGTAGTTATTGAACTTACCGGTTTAAAAATACAGGAATATATAAATATAGAAATATCCATTTTTGGAAATAGGGATATTTCTATATTGTCAAGCCTCTGTTAATAATTTGAATTTCTTTTTCTGTTCAGGAATTAATTAATTTTCTACATAATGATTTATAAGTAAAGTAATTATTTCATGAGCATATTTCATATTAGTGCTCCAGGTTCTTCCTTAGGTTGACTAGAAATTTTAAAATTGCCCTGTTGGTTTTTAAATTTCTTTTTCTCTTGCAGATTCACTTGTTTTTTCTCATTTTTAGGTGAAGAAACAGGAGTATCTTCGCTATTTTTGACAACAAAAGTAGAGATATATAGAAATATCCACTTATAGATATAGGGATATTTCTATATTGTTAAAAAAGATCACAGCGATGATATGTGGTACATGTAATAGAATCATAGAATTCACGAATAATGCCTAAACCATTGATGTCAAAAGGGATTAACTACAATAAAAATAAAATTAAAGGATATTTCAGATTTTGAAGAGATAAAGAGAATGACGCTACTAGCTTATAAACAATGGGGGAAAATGAATTAGTGGCCCAGTGTTATTGTAGCTAACGAAGTACAAGGAAAATATTAAACAGTTAGCTTTAGAGATAAACCAATTGATAAAGGAATAACATGAGGAAGTTGCAGCGGCGAGAGAAAAGAAAAAGTCGTGGAGGAAGTTCTGGTGACGATATTTTTAAAAATCACAAAAAATATAGAAATATCCCTATTTCTATGTAGGAATATTTCTATATTCCTAAACCTCTGTTAATAATTTAAATTTCCTTTTCTGTTCGGGAGTTAATTGATTTTCTACATAATGATGTATAAGTAAATCTATTATTTCATGAGCAAATTTCGTAGTAGTAAGTTTCATTAGTGCTCCAAGCTCTTCCTTAGATTGACTAGAAATTTTAATACTGCCTTGTTGGTTTTTAAATTTCTTTTTCTCTGGTGTTTGCTCCTTCTTTTTCTCCTGCTGATTTTCTTGTTTTTGTTCATTTTTAGGTGGAGAAGCAGGAGTATCTTCGCTATTTTTGATATCAAAAATAGGGAAATGTGGAAATATAGAATTATAGAAATAGGGATATTTCTATAATGTAAAGAAGATTATAATCGTTTTGATTACTAAGTGCAAAGCTAAATCAACATGGTTTTACCTTTGTAAGCGAGGGCAGTATTTATCCACTTATATTACGTATGCAGAAAGAAAAACTTATTGAGGGAACTTTAAAATCCTCTAATTTAGGACCAAAGCGTAAGTATTACCATTTAACAAAGAAGGGGTTAGATCAATTAGAGTTATTTAAGGAAAGTTGGGATATGGTATCGACAACTGTAAATCAGTTATTAAAGGGGAGAAAAAACAATGAAACCTGAAGAAATGATTAAAGTTAATAATGAAAAAAGAAAACTGCTAACGAAAGAAAATGAATTGGCTTATGGAAACATCTTGGTGTATATACGCTGTTCGAATGTTCCGGAACAACAATCGGAAGAACTATTATTAGAGATTTTAGATCATCTTCTCGAGTCTCAAAAAGAAGGTAAAACGGCTTACGATGTTTTTGGAGATAATTTACAAGCATATTGTGACGAATTAATTAACGCGTTACCTAAGCAAACAATGTTTGAAAAGTTTGCATCTATAGGCTTTATTATAAGTTTATTATTGGCTATTCAATTTGGAATAGATACTATATCTGCAATGATAATTTCAGTTTCTCCAAAAAAACATGTACTTCAAGGTGTGTCATTTGATATTTTAGGTACTTTATTATCTGTCACAATCCTTACTGGGGGCATTTATATTATTTTTCATATATTAAAAGGTTTTTCTTTTGATGTAAAAATGAATTGGAAAAGCCGGATTTTATTCGGATTAGCAGTGTCTATCCCATTTGGCTCTACAATACTTATATATATTTTTTTTAAAAAACATCCATTTCTTACATATAACATAAGTTTATGGCAAGGCGCCCTGACGGCTGTCTTCTTCTACATTCTATATAAATTTTTATTTAAAACATCAAGACTCTAATAATATATTTTAAGACATCGTTACCACTTTTTAAATTCAAAAATGGTAGACAAGAGTTTAGAAAGGTTTAATTCACATATAATATCGTTAATTCAAATTATTGATACGAATAGATTTTAAGTTTTAAGGGATTTTTCCACCTCAACCAAGGTAAGATATAGAAATATCCCTATTTCCAAATAGGGATATTTCTATATATCTAAATTTCTGTTAATAATTTGAATTTCATTTTCTGTTCAGAAGTTAACTCATTTTCTACATAATGATTTATAAGTAAATCAATTATTTCATGAGCAAATTTTGTATTAGTGAGCTTCATTAGTGCTTCAAGCTCTTCCTTAGATTGACTAGAAATTTTAATACTGCCTTGTTGGTTTTTAAATTTCTTTTTCTCTGGAGTTTGCTCTATCTTTTTCGCCTGCTGATTCACTTGTTTTTGTTCATTTTTAGGTGGTGAAGCAGAAGTATCTTCGCTACTTTTTGTTACAACTGGATTCTCGTTTGGGATATAAGGATCTGTTGGATTAAAATTGCTTTTTTTTCTGCCTAATAATCCAGGAGTTTTTGCCATGTTATACACCAACCTTCAAATTTTCAAAAATATTGATACGAGACAATAATTCATCACTAATCTTTTCGTATAGTTCTATTACATTGAAATCATGTCTATCATTTTCAGTAATACCGTTAACATCAAACCTTTTAATACGTTCCATCTGTGGAACGATATTTTTAAATAGGTTTTCTTCACCAAAAATTTCACGAGCATTTTCCATAATGTATTCATCCACTTTACCATTATTTTTCAATAGCACAGGAAGAATACCTACAACTTCAATATCAAGATCATATTGCTCTTTTAATTTTATTAGTTGGTTAATATAGTTTTCCGCACCCGTAAGAGAACGTTCTTGTGTTTGTAGAGCTATAAGAACATAATCAGAAGCTACAACTGCATTTTTTGTGACTTCAATTGACATAGGTGGAACATCGATAAATATGTAATCATATTTATGTTTTATTTTCTCAAGTAATCCCTTAAAATAGTAATCTTCTTCAACTTCAGAAGAACAAGATTTATATAGAAATTTTGCGAAATCTTGAAAATCAACATAAGAAGGAATTAAATGTAAATTTTTCGTTATTTCAACTTCTAATCCATCTAAATTCCCCTCTTGAATTCCTTTCATTAATGTTTTTTTTACATTTACATTTTCGTCAGGATTAAGGATAGATTTCGTTAACATTAGAGATTTTGTTGCATTACTCTGCGGATCAAGGTCAACGAGTAAAGTTCGTTTCCCCTTTTTTGCGAATTCATAAGAGTTTAATACAGCATTAGTGGTTTTACCAACGCCCCCTTTGTAATTCCCAACAGTAATTGTAATAGCCATTTATACCACTCCACTTATTTTTTGAAATTTCCCTATATCCCTATTTCTATATTTTAGCAACAGAATTAGAGATATAGGGAAATAGGGATATTTCCCTATGTTATAAAGAAGATTATAGCAGTGATATGTGGTACATGCAATGGAATCTGCTATTTATACTACTCCATTTATTTTTCAAAGTAGTCCCCTATATCCCTATTTCTATATTTTTGATAACTAAAGTAGAAGTATAGGGAAATATCCACTTATAGAAATAGGGATATTTCTATATTGTATGAAAGGTTATAGTAGTGATATTTGGACTATTTCATTGTAAATCGGACAATCTTTAGGATCTTTTGCATTAGCAAAGTTCAGTTCATTATCCATGGTTTCCAATCCATTTTGTTAAGGGTCAAAGTACATAAAACTAATAGCTCCCGAACATACTAAAATAATGTTTTGAGGTGGGTTTTAGGGATAAAAAAGACTTTCAAAAAAATTTATAATGAATACTTACGAAGACCAAGCTCAATTGGAAGTTGTTAAGGAAATCGATTCAGGAGTAGAACAAATTGTTGCAGTTCGTAAAAATGATGAGGATGATATTATTGCTTTTAAAACCAGTAGTGGAAGAGAATTAGATTATATTACTGCTCTTGATGAAGCAAAATCAGGAAAGTTAGCACATGTGGACGTATTTCATAAGTATGGCAGGGATATTATACGTAGTGAACCTGATGGTATTAAAGAAAATAACTTAGACAACTTACCTTCTTTTTAAACGGGTAAACTTGAACTACCCACCACTTAACGTCCTTACGGGCTGTTTGAAGTGGTGAGTAGTTCAAGTTATGTAACAAAATATGAATGTAGAATAAGAAGCCCAATATCAGGGCTTTTTTCTTTGCAGGAATTTACAGAATGCCAGGGAATACTTTTTCTAGGAGGTGTTATAGCGTTATGTCGGATATGAAAATTATTTATACCGCAAAAGACGTCTATAGTCGCTTGCAAGTGAGCGATAGCACACTAAGAAAATATGTTGAAGTCCTCCAACGAGAATCCTACATTATTAAGAAGAATAAGCAAGGGAAGAGGGAATACACAGAGTATGACGTCATGGTGATTGAAAAGTTAATCGAACTTAGCAAGCATGACGGTATGACGTTAGAAAAGGCAGCGAAGATAATTACGCAGAAGTTAGAAAGTATCAATCCAGATTTGGTTAATGATGAAGAATCCAAGGACACAGATTTAATACCATTTCATATTCAACAACAACTTCAACAACAACTTCAGCAACAATATAACGTTATGGCGAAACAAATGAACCAAAACCTCTTGGAAATGGAGAAAAGATTAAGCGAACAAGCTGAGAAAAGAAGTAAACGCATTGAGGAAAGTATGGCACGACGGAACGAACGGATTGAAAAAAGATTAGAAGAACGAGATGAAACTTTGATGAGCACATTAAGAGAGATCCAAGAGACGAAGAGAATAATGAAGAAATTTCATGAAGAAGTTGCAGCAGCAAGAGAGAAGAAAAAGCCATGGTGGAAGTTCTGGTGATGATATTTTGATAACGAAAGCATGGAAATATAAAAATATCCACTTATAGAAATAGGGACATATCTATATTATTAAAGAAGATTATAACAGTGGAATGTGGTACATGTAATAGAATCTACCATTTCTATCACTCCATTTATTTTTCAAAGTAACCCCCTATATACCTATTTCTATGTTTTTGATACCGAAAATAGGTATATAGGGATATATAAACTTATAGAAATAGGGATATTTCTATATTTTCAAATGAATTATAGCAGTGATATTTGGCACACGCAATAGAATCTGCCATTTATACAACTCCATTTATTTTTCAAAAACTTCCCCTATATCCCCTGCCCATCAAGTTAAGAAATTGGCTATCCCTCAAAACAAAACATTTGTCTTCCTAAAGTTAAAAAGGATAAACGAGGCAGAAGAGAGTATACAAAGTATGATGTTATGGTGCTTGAGAAATTAATTAAGTAAGCATGGCGGTATGACGCTTGAAAAAGCAGCGAAGCGAATTACGCAGCAATTAGGAAATGTTGATATGAGGACAGAGGAATCCAAGGACACAGATTTAATACCATATCATACTCAACAACAGCTACAGCAACAATATAACGTTATGGCGAAACAAATGAACCAAAACCTCTTGGAAATGGAGAAAAGATTAAGCGAACAAGCTGAGAAAAGAAGTAAACGCATTGAGGAAAGTATGGAACGACGGAACGAACGGATTGAAAAAAGATTAGAAGAACGAGATGAAACTTTGATGAGCACATTAAGAGAGATCCAAAAGACGAAGAGAATAATGAAGAAATTTCATGAAGAAGTTGCAGCAGCAAGAGAGAAGAAAAAGCCATGGTGGAGGTTCTGGTGATGATATTTTGATGATGAAAGTGGGGATATAGGGAAATATCCACCTATAGAAATAGGGATATTTCTATAGTGTAAAAGAGATTATAGTGTTGATAATTGGTACATGTAAAAAATCAACCATTTGTACCACTCCAGCTATTTTTTAAAAGATCACCTAATATCGCTGTACCTATATTTTTGATAATAAAAGTAGGGATATATAGAAATATCCATGTATAGAAATAGGGATATTTCTATATTGTAAGGGGGATTATAGCGTTAATAATTGGAACATGTAATAGAATCAGCCATTTGTACCACTGCAGTAATTTTTTCAAAAGATCCCTCAACATCGCTATATCTATTTTTTTAATAACAAAAGTATAGATATAGGGAAATATCTATTTATAGAAATAGGGATATTTCTATATTGTAAAGGGGATTATAGCGTTGATAATTGGAACATGCAATAAGATTAATGGCTAATGCTTAAACTATTGATTTCAAAAGAGATTATTTGCCTTTTGCTCTATAATTAACAACGATTATTAATCGTGTGGATTTGAAATAAAGTTTAACCATTTACAATAATGTTTAACCGTTTTGAAAAAAGATTAATTGTTTATAAAAAAGTTGCACCATAGCAAATTGAATCCACGAAATATTGGTGCGCCCAGTGGGATTACCTTTCTTGTGGCACACATCACGATAGAGATCGAAACACAGCGCTCAATCTGAGAAGCGAAGCAATTCGTCTCTTAACCCTAGGAACTACAGGGGGAAACCTAATCCATTTGGGTTCGTTAGAACTCTGTACTTAGGAATCTTCCACTTCAAATGGTTCGTAAGGACGTTAAGTGGTGAGTAGTTCAAAAAATGCTTTCTATCAGACTTTAGTTCAGATAAATATAAAAAGACCTTAGGATTATACCTAAAGGTCTTCTTTACTAATTAGAAATCAATCTCTTCGTTATCTTCTTCAGAAATCCCACCAAGTACTTCCCTAGCGTCAATAATTTTACCTTCTTGAAGTACGGGCTCTTCCATTTTTAAATCTTCTCGTTTCTGTGTAGGAACAAATCCATTAGTAAGTAGAAGATTCAATTTGTTTTCAACTGTATCTAAAAGATTTAATCTCTGTTCTACATGATCT
This sequence comes from Bacillus pseudomycoides, assembly GCF_022811845.1. Classification (NCBI taxonomy): domain Bacteria; kingdom Bacillati; phylum Bacillota; class Bacilli; order Caryophanales; family Bacillaceae; genus Bacillus; species Bacillus pseudomycoides. The sequence continues at coordinate 47,498 of NZ_CP064268.1, read as the reverse complement.
AATTTCTGCAGTAGTTGCTCAAAACGTTTTTCATTTTGTACTAGTTCAACAACAAATGCTGTTAATTGCCTACTATTAGCTTTTTCATTAAGGATCTTATATACATCTTCAGGCATATTATCAGCACGTAATGCCATTTTTCTATTTTTAGCCATTATCAGCACGTCCCTTTATTTTAAGCTAACTGCCCCTTCATTTCATCAATTGCTTTTAATTCTAATGCAGCTAGGTTAATTGTACGTGAAGTTGGAGCAAATACTTCTTTGTCACTATTTTGAATAATATCGTTCAAGAAGAAGTGATTGTTTTTAGCAGCTGTTTCAGACATATGATCCAATAAAGCAAGACGGATGTATGGTTCTAAAACTGGTGCTTCGCCTCCAATATAAATGAATTTCAATACTGTATTTGTACTAGATGGGATGAATACATCAAGAATTTTAGCAACTAAAATTCTTGCATATTCTTTTAGTGCTTCTACAATTTCAGATGTGAAATCATATTCTTCACCAGTATTTTCATTCGATAGTACATACTTTTGCGCTTTATAATTATTAACAATAAATTTCTCTAATGTTCTTAGATCTTTAAAGTATTGAATCAATTTTTCTTTTCTAAAGCGTTCTAGGTATCCCAAGAATGGTTCAATATCGATAACTTGGAAAGAATCTCTGTGCTTAGGTGTAGTGAGTCCTTTACCTAATCGCACAGCATCTGTAGAACCGCCACCAATATCAGTTAAAACCACTTCATAGTCATCGAATCTCTCGGATTCATATCGCTTTTCAATACTAATTACATTGGTATTCTGATCTCTTGAAACCATTTTATATTTTAAAGAATGTCTTGCAACTTCTGATTCATTTCTACATTTTGCTGAATTAACTGTAATAGTTAGTGCTCTTTCCATTCCAGGTGTTAACACTTTAACTTTATGTTCACCGATAAATCTTTCTTCCATTTTTTTATGAGCAATGCTAAATTTCTCTTCGCGTTTTAAAAGCCAAATTGGAAGCATCATACTCATGTTTTCAATTTCAACTTCATTATCTTCTTGCTCAGCGTTAAGGGCATGATAATATGCAATTGCTCCTAAAAAGCTTATGTAAGGGATAGGACTATTAATTTTATCGTGCATCTTATTTACATGAGAGTTTGCTAATTGATTATCTTCAGCTAATTGTCCAACTAAATAGAAAGATTCTTCACCATCAATTTCAGTACAAATTAATAATCTATCTAGTAAATCTTCTGGTCTAGAAATACGATCAACAAGTAAATCCTCAGCTTTTTTCTTTGAAATTTTAACAACATTCGTTGCAAGTTCAATATAATAACCATCCATCATGAAATTATTAAAACTATTTCCAAAATCCGCTACTTTTCTTCCAATTTTCATTTAAAATTCCTCCTTTATACATTAAGTAAGACTTAAGTGCTACTTTTAATTATATTTTAGCACATTAAACCAAAAACAAGAACACTTTTAATAATAAGTGCGACTTGAATCATACTTATTATTAAATTAACTTATACACTTAAAAAATTCAAAATAAACAAGGAAATACCTTCTTTCAAACGAATTAGACACATAACAGTTAGATGCCGACATGTCGGACATAAATGATGATGCATAACAGTAAAACAACAACATAACCGACATAAATGACGATGCATAACAGTAAAACAACAACATAACCGACATAAATGATGATGCATAACAGTAAAGCAACAACATGACCGGCATAAATGATGATGCATAACAGTAAAACAACAACATGACCGACATAAATGTTGATCAATAACAATGTAATGACACCATGACCGACATGGATGATAATCAATAACAATGCAATGACAACATGTCGGACATCGATAACAACAAATAACGATGAGGGGAGGACGATGAAATGGATAGGGAAGAACCTTATAAGAAAACATATTCCCTTGCAGATATAGCAAGAATGCTTGGGAAGCCACGGACAACCCTTCAGGCCTGGCGGGATCAATTCAAACCATATTTACCAACCGTCGCTGGGACGAAGGGGCGAACACTGAGATATGAACAGGAAGCATTAGAGCTGTTTAAATTAATTGCTAATATGAAAGATGCACAAGAGCCACCAGAAATAATAGAACAGATGTTAAAACAAAACGTAGATTATATTGTAGTAGAAGAGAGCGATGAAGACGATGAAATAACGAAGCCAATTATTCAGACAATGTATGAAAGTATGAAGGAGGTTTCTATATATTTTCAAGAACAAAAAGCCATGAACATGGAACTTTTACAGCGCATAGATCATTTAGAACAAACTAATCATATATTATTGAATAAGATTGATGAACAACAAAAGAATATTGATGGGAAAATAAATAACAGAGATCAACAGCTATTAGAAGTAGTTCGTGAAATACAAGAAACTAAGAAGTTAGTTGCATCTACTCAACAAGAAAAATCATGGTTCGCTAAATTATTTAAAAAATAACTTAAATAATACGTAAAAAAGTAGGGAAGCTTGTATGTTTTTACAAGCCTCCCTACTTTTCTTATAAATTTGATATGTCTCATCGAATAATCATAAATTACCTATGTATTTTAGGGCTATTTGAAGTGTACTATTGTCGGTTTGAAACAACGATACACTGTTTATTAAAAGGATTGACCGGAATTACTTACACTTCGTTTTTCTTAGTGAACCAACAAAATTAGTTAAACATCAATAATCAAAATATCAGAACCTTAAGAAGAAGGGGTGAAGAATATGATGAATAAAGAAATTCAAGAATTGTTTGATGATCTCAATTTATTTGCCAAACAAATTGCAAACGTAAGATTGTCAAATTTATCATTCGATGTATATGAATTTAATGATGAATATGCAATGCAAGTAGACTTAATATTCGCCAGAAAAGGTCAATTTGATAATATTCAAGAGGCATTTTCTGCACTATTTAAAAAAGAATTGTTCGATGGAGAGGGATGGGATATTAGTGATGAGCCAGATCCTTCAGATGAACAATGGCTAACAGCACTAAAAGATTTCTGGATTAATACATACTATTCAAGAGTATGCATTAGCATAGAGCTAGCAAATAAAGATGATTTTATAAGTAGATTTAAAAGGGATTTAGCTAGTGTGAATGCACCAAAACAGGTTGTTAAAGAACTCTTAATTAGATTGAATCATATTGAAACAATACAAGTACAAAAGGGATATGTTTATGATTACACATTCGGACAATCTGATAGCTATTATTTTTTGTTTGAATGGGGAATATATGATTAAAATTATTGGCACATTCAATATTGCTGATCAAATTTTAATTCAAACTTACAATTACACATATAGTTTATGAATATTATTAAAACCATATCGTTAAATAAAGAAAATACCTATTATGTTGTCCTTTTAGGATAGAATACTATATTTATTAAGTCTTGTTTAAAAAATAAAACCATTATAAACATTAGAATCTATTTTAGAGGTGCTAGGCTAAATATACCAAGAGATTCAAGATTTTATCTTAGTAAAATTCAAGGTTAATCTGTGAGTAAAGAAGTAAATTTTCAGTTTCATATAAGTGTAAATTTCATAGCAGAATAGTCCGGAAAATGAGAAATAATCATAGAAACTAAGAGGGGTTTTGAGTTTCTTTGTGTCGAAAAAGGATAAGTTGCTTGGAGGTTATAAGAATACATGACAAATAGCCTTGCTAAGTAACTTTTTTTGGTTCTGGTGCAAAAATATTAGTTAGAAACATAGAGTAACAATTTCCTCTATATTTCTAGCTTATGAAGATAAATCAAACAATTTATGAATAAATTGTTTTTGATTTTGGACAGACTTGTTCAGAACAAGTTGTCCTTTTTTCATCATATGCATGGCTTCAACACCACTCAATATAGAAATTGCTGTTTTAAATGACTTAAATCCTAACATAGAACGAACTCGTCTTTTAATAAACCGGTGATCTTGTTCCACTATGTTATTGAGATATTTCACTTGTCTAATTTGGATGCCTTCTGGCATCCTTTTTCTTCTTTAACTCCTCAATTGCTACTGGATAAGCTGGATTCTTATCTACAGTAATGACACGAGGAGTGGACACATGCGAAAAAGCCAAGGCCTTTTTGAAAAAGTGCTTGGCTGATTGAGTATTTCTATTTTTACTTAAGTAAAAATCAATCGTGTTTCCTTTTGAATCGACAGCACGGTATAAATACATCCATTGCCCTTTACCTTAATATAGGTTTCATCGACTCTCCACGAATCATTTGTTGATTTAAGATGATGTCGTACTTTCTCTTCTAATTGAGGTCCATATTGATGAACCCAACGCATAATTGTTGTGTGAGAAATGGATAAACCTCTTTCTTCCATCATTTCCACTAGGTTTCGAAAGCTTAAATTGTACCGTAGGTACCACCGTACTGTTAATAAGATTAGTTCAGGTTGATAATGCTTCCATTTGAACAAATTTTCCTTTTCCATACTGGTCACGCGCCTTTTCTAGAGTAATGCTATCAGTATGTCCAAGTTTAAGAGATTTTTTGCACCAGAACCAAGAAACGTGCTGAGAAAGCTATAGATCAGTTAACAGAGCAAGATTTACATTGGCGCCCTAACAGTGAATCCAATAGTATCGCAATCATTATAAAACATCTAAGTGGAAATATGCATTCAAGATGGACTAATTTCTTAACAACAGATGGCGAAAAAGAATATAGAGATCGTGATGGTGAATTTATTGATACGGTCATTGAAAAAAAAGAATTACTTGAAATTTTGGAAAAAGGATGGTTTCTTTTATTTAAAACCATTAAAGAGTTACAAACTGAAGACTTACTAAAGATTATAACAATTAGAAATAACCCATTAACCGTCCTAGAAGCAATTCAAATTGAAATAGCGCACTGTAGTAATCATTTAGGTCAAATTCTATACATTGGTAAACAAATAAAAGGTTCAGAGTGGGAAATATTAAGTATTCTGAAAGGAAAATCTCAAACTTTTAGATAATATATTCAAAGTTCAAGTGACCTTAGCTAAATAATGCTACTTTATCTGTTTATAAAAAAGTGACTGTTTTTATACAGCAAGTTGAGAGGTTTGTAGCGCTGAACCATTCACATAAAAAAGGCTACTCATGCGAGTGGCTCCAAAAAGAAGGAATCTTGTCGCATTTTACCCCTTAACAGAGTAAAATGCGGCTCTTTTTTTATTTAAATTTGCTTAGCGTGGTTTTTTTCCGAAATGCTGGCGGTACCCCATGCCCATCAAGCTAAGATTTTGAAGTATCCCCAAAACGAAAATTTTATTATTTTACAGTTTTTTTATGAGAATTTAACTCATTTTTTTCGTATTGGGGAACAACCAATTTCTTGACTTGATTTGAAATTAAAAATATAAACCTTTGCCCACTGGCTGAACAGTTTCTAACACAGTGTCAACCATGTCTTCATTAATTAGGGTTCTTATAATCCAAGCTGAGAGATCTTGTGCAGCAAAACAACCTGCAGCAGTCGAGATATTTCCTTCGTTTACGAAACTTTGTTCAATAACGTCTACATCAAATTCTTTTAGCTGTTCTACTACGGATGGATATGTAGTTGCTTTTTTGCCAGTTAACAATTTTTTAGCTCCTAGTAGTAGTGAACCAGAACACATAGAGCCTATTAATTGTCTTTGAGGATCTACATGAATGCTATTAAGATATTCTTGATTTTTATATAAATCTTGTACACCCTTACCACTTCCAAATATTACAGCGTCAGCAGAAGGAATATCAGATATGCTTCCTGTCATGGGAATACGTAAGCCAGACATGGATATATGAGTTTTTGCCGTTCCTAATAGTTGGACATTCCAATCAGAAATACCGCCAACTAAACGTACACGATTTAATAAATCCCATGGTAAAAAAACATCTATATCAGTAAAGTTATCGAAACAGACTATTGCAATTTTCATTCTCTAGCCCTCCATTGTTTAAATGTTAAAAACATTTAAATTATAACAATTTCAAGTGGCGGTAGCGAGGTTTAATTTTTTTTAATAACCGGGTATCCCACCAGCGCCATCAAGCTAAAAAATTGTATCCATAAAACGAAAAAAACGCTATTCTTTTTGTAGAAATATACAGAAAGGATGGCGTTTTGTATGAATCTATCGATTCAAAATGAGTTTTATTTATTCGCTGAAGAACTACAGCAACACCTATCTCCACATGTTCTTCAACAACTCGCACAGGAGACAGGATTTGTAAAACGTAAAAGTAAGTATGGCGCACGAGATTTAGCTGCTTTATGTATTTGGATCAGTCAACATATAGCAAGCGATTCTCTTACTCGATTATGTAGTCAGCTTTATGCAAATACAGCTACACTCATGAGTCCAGAAGGACTGAATCAACGCTTTAATCCAGCAGCTGTCGCATTTCTTCGAGAAGTCTTTACTTCTCTTCTCACACAAAAACTCTGTTCAAATCACTCACTTTCTGCACACTTAATCTCTACTTTCAATCGTATCCGTATTTTAGATGCAACAGTGTTTCAACTGTCTGACCATTTTGCCACTGACTATCAAGGTTCAGGTGGGAGTAGTAATACGGCAGGCGTGAAAATCCAATTGGAATATGATTTACTTAGTGGTCAATTTCTTAACGTGCAGCTTGGAGCAGGAAAGAATAATGATAAAACATACGGTACCATCTGCCTTGAAACCGTAGAGGCGGGCGATTTGTGTTTACGTGATCTTGGTTACTTCGATTTAGGAGACTTACAAACCATTCATGATAAAGAGGCTTACTATATCTCGCGGTTGAAGTTGAATACACGCATCTATATCAAGAACCCTGAACCAGAATACTTCAACAATGGTACGTTAAAAAAACAAACAGAATACATCCAGCTTGACATGACACAAATGATGTCTGATCTAATCCCTGGCGAAACGATAGAAATCCCCGAGGCATACATTGGCCAAAACCAAAAGCTTCCAGCACGTGTCATTATTCATCGTTTAACCGATGATCAAATGCAAACACGTTTGAAAAACCAAGCAATACGTGAAAAGAAGAAAGGCATTGTCATGAAGGATAAAAGTAAACGTTTAATGGGCATGAATGTATATATCACGAACACATCGCTAGAAGACGTACCGACGAGCTACGTACATTCATTATATTCACTTCGTTGGCAGATTGAAATTTTGTTTAAAACGTGGAAGTCATTCTTTGAAATTGATGAATGTAAAAATATAAAAAGAGAACGCCTAGAGTGCCATTTATATGGACAACTCATCGGCATCCTCCTCTGTTCTTCTACGATGTTTCAAATGCGTCAGTTTCTGCTTGAAAAGAAAAAGCAGGAGCTTAGTGAATACAAAGCGATTTATATGATTAAAGATTACTTTCCGTTACTCTTTCAAGCAATGGCTGTTGGAACCGAAGAACTTTTAAAAATTCTGCATCGCCTTTATCAACTGCTCAAAAAGAACGGTCGTAAATGTCATAGGTATAAGAAGATGACCGTTTTTGATATTCTAGGGATTGTGTATAAAACGACGGTGAAGCATAGACAAGCTGCCTAGCGAAAAAACCACGTTTTAATGGGCTTCTTTGGCATGCTTGCTTTTCTATCACTTGCTAGTTTTGAAACAAGGATCATTTCGCACCTAGTAATTTACTTGGTTAGCTTGATGGGCATGTGGCGGTACCCCAAGTAGAACTTTGTACAAAAGGAGGAAACAATAGATGGAAGATACAAAGTATCCTTTTTCACAAAGGTGTAAAGAGATTCTTATTATAATTGTAAGCTTTTGGTTTATAATGTTTTCAATCTTTGGAAAAAGCTTGTTACAATGAAAAACGGCATAGGGTATAAAATATAGAGCTATAGATTATATAAGGGAGAGGTTTCATGAAATCAACAGGAGTAACTCGAAAATTAGATCAATTAGGACGTATAGTTATACCAATGGAGTTAAGGCGCACGCTGGAAATTGAAGAAAAGACACCATTAGAGATTTATGTAGAAGGTGAAAAGATTATCTTGAAAAAATATGAAGCGCATGGTGCTTGTGCAATAACAGGAGAAGTATCTGATAAGAATATTTCTCTTGCAAATGGAAAAATCAACTTAAGTCCTGAAGGGGCAAAATGTTTAATAAATGAATTAGAAAAGTACTTAGTGAAATAATGATTGTCGATATAAAAAAGAAGGGAGAATAGTGAATGCCCTTCTTTTTTATATATGTAACTTCTACATGTCTTTACTTTACAGCCTCTTTTAAGTTTTTCCCCGCTTTAAATCCAGGTACTTTTCCTCCTGGAATATGCATTTCTTCCCCCGTTTGAGGATTACGTCCTGTACGTGCTGAACGTTCACGCACTTCAAATGTACCGAATCCAATTAATTGTACCGAATCTCCTTTTGCTAGAGTTTGTGTAATCTGATCAAATATGGCTTGCACAGATGCAGTCGCATCTTTTTTAGATAGGGATGCTTTCCCCGCTACGTGGTTAATTAATTCTGTTTTGTTCATAATAAACCTCCATATGATACTTTATGTTAGTTTGCTATTATAGTGTGTTTTTTGTGAAAGTGCAAATGAGTGTAGGAGAATATAAATAAAATTTCACATACCGTACTTATTAATATAATAAAACACGTAAAAAAACAGTATACATTGACTTTTGAGTTAAAGGCTTATTTCCTCTTACCTTATCATTTTGAGAATTTTGTACGTTTGGACACACATTTGACACAAATACATCTATTAGGGGTACGGAAACGATTCTGGGTATGAGGGGCCACTCTGGGATTTAATTACAAATATAAAAAGGCTCTTTTCGTAAATAATGTTGCTTTATTGCGTAAGAATTTTATCCTTATTGATTTTATGAGATTTTTACGCATAATTGTAACTAAGGGAGATGATTCCAAGTTGAGTAAACAGAATATCAGCACAACAGTTTTAGGAGATTTAATTGTTACCCATCTAATTGGCAAGATTAAAACAGATGATGTTTATGAATGGTTTAATGGCTTCGAGCAGGTTTGTCAGCAATTCATTTCCGAGGGTCGGAAATACAAATTGTTGGTGGATAGAAAAGGATACACGCCAGATCATTTTTCTGTTCAAAAAGCATGGAAAGATAAGTTCTTCAATGAAACCATTTTGAATCACAGTAAGGCAATTGCGTTTCTCCTTGAAGAAGGGAAGATAATGAATTATTTACAACAATCCAATACAAAAGAATCCGTAAAATTTTTTGATGATTATGAACAAGCATTAATTTGGTTGAATGAATATCCAATATAAAACCTTTATTGAACCAGTCGCTCTCAATCAACTGTTTTTTTTATGCCCGTAATGTTGCCGTTGTCATAAAATTCACTTGCTTACAAGCTTCCAACGCCATTGTTTTTCTTCGCAGATTCTTGTCCAATTGCTTGTGCAATTCTAAAAAACGAAACCAAAACAAATAGTTGTCTATATACTTCGTAGCCACACCATTAAAGCGTTCCATCCATTTCTTTAACCGCTGGTGATAGGCATTAACGTGTTGGATATGAAAAACACCTTTCTTTATACGAACGCCCTTATGGGCATTTAAAATCTCATGTGGTATGCCTTTCTTTTTTGCGAATGCTTTATAAGGTTCTGGTGCAAAGATTGCATTTATTTGAAAGAGGTATATAGATTTCTAATGGAATCTATTCTTATGCAGCCATTCCGAATAGTTGATGAATAAACTTCATTTCATTTTGGACAGACTTGTCCCGTAAAATAAGTTGGCCTTTTTTAATGATATGCATCGCTTCTATTCCTGAAAGAATAGATTTAGCTGTACGAAAAGATTTCAATCCTAACATTGAACGAACTCTCTTTTTAATAAAACGATGATCTTGCTCTACAATGTTATTAAGGTATTTTACCTGCCTTATTTGGATGCCTACAGGCGTCTTTTTCTCTTTCTTCAACTCTTCAATCGCTATAGGATAGGCCGGATTTTTGTCTACTGTAATCACACGGGGGTTTGAAACATGAAAAGACTGCAAAGCTTTCTTGAAAAAACGCTTTGCAGCCCTATGATCTCTTGTTTTGCTTAAATGAAAATCAATTGTATTTCCTTTTGAATCAACAGCGCGATATAGGTACATCCATTGACCTTTGACTTTCACATACGTCTCATCGACTCGCCAAGAATCATTGGTTGACTTAAGATGACGTCGTACGCGCTTATCTAATTCGGGACCATATTGATGAACCCATCACATGATAGTTGTATGAGCAAGGGATAGCCCGCGTTCTTCCATCATTTCGACTAAATCACGAAAACTGAGGTTGTACCGTAGGTACCATCTCACGGTTAATAAAATAATATCCGGTTGATCATGTTTCCACTTGATTAGATTTTGCTTTTCCATACCAATTACATCCTTTTTTAGAGTACTAGTATCAGTATGTCCAAGTTTAGGAGGATATTTACAAGATTCTTAGAGTTTTTGCACCAGAACCGATTTCTTGCGAAATATGTCCCTAAAGCAGCATTTCAATTTAAATATGATACGATAGTTATATATTCGTTTTGCTAGTAAAAGGAGATGAGTGTCGATGAAAAACCATATAAAAGTAAATGGCAAGATCCTTCAAACAAATAAAAAATGGTCTCATCTCAAGCAAAAACAAAAAGAACATATTTCTAATTGGTTACGTAGAGAATATACAAAGTTTGTAAAAACACATCATAGAAGACCTAGAAAGTATGAACATGATGAGATTCTTCATGAAGTGATGAATCAAATACAGGAACGTGAAATTTGGATTCCTTATGGTGAAGTAAGAAGATATTATTTAAGCAAAATAGGAAAATGGTTAGAAAAATAGAAAGTGAATGGGAATCACAAATACCTAACAATAAAAAGCAGAAGGTATTAGAAGAAAAGTAAATACAAACAAACCAGGGGGGCACATTTAATGTTTAATTTACAAGAAGACATGTATGAACAATTGAAAGGTAAAAAAGAAGAAGTCACTTTATTTTTAAAGAGTGGGGTTCCAATACGTGGGCAAATCTTTGTAACAGATAAATTTACCGTCCTAATGATGGTTCATGGTAAGCAACAACTAATCTACAAACAAGCAATCTCTACAATTGCTACGTAATACATACTAGATTTATGTAAATATTTCTCAATATTATATTATTAATATATAAACTATAATATAAGTAATTCTTTTTATTTTTTATATTTTTGTTATTTCCTGTTGCAGAATCCTTTAAATTAAGGATTCTTTTTTTGTATCTCAACAAAAATATTTTTGTTCCCATAATTTTTAAAATTTTTCTTTTAACCCTTATCCCTAATAGGGGTCACCATACATCGCTATCAACTTAAGATTTTAAAGTACCCCCTAAATGAAAATTTTATGTTTTTTATAGCACCGAAGTTCATTTTTATCGTTTTGGGGGTAACCTGTTCTGTTAGGTTGATAGGCATGTGGTGCTACTCCATCGCTATCAAACTAAGCTCATACAACGTCAATTATAGTAGGGGTCCCGCCAACTAAATGAAATAAAACCCACGTTAAGCAAAATTCGACAAATAAAATGCTGTTTTTCCTCACGCTAAGACGATATCAATAACGTTTATCATTTTGAATTTTTGACTATTTCTCTTCTAATGTTGCAAAATTCCTTTTCCTATTTCGCTACAAATATCGTGGTATTATCGAAAACCAATTTGCAACACTTCCCTTAGGTCCAAATTCATATAATCAAGTTTCAATAAAATTCATACCAAAGTCCTATTGCTTATTAATTTATACGTCTTTCATCTTAAGTAGCTCTCCCCCGAATGGGGGATTTTACACCGTATATCTCTAACTTATAATAGCTATTGTAAGGCTTTTAAAATTTAAAAGGAGGGAATTGCATGAAGAATTGGGTTCAGTTTAGATTTGCAAGACCAACAGATAAATTTGAAGAAGTTATAAGTTTTTATGAAACAGGATTAGGTTTAAACCGTATAGGGGAGTTTCAAAATCATGAAGGATACGACGGGGTCATGTTTGGATTACCTGATGAAGAGTATCATTTAGAGTTCACAAGGCATGTTAATGGAAGTCCATGTCCTGCGCCGACAAAAGATAATTTACTAGTTTTTTATATGCCTAATAAAGATGAAATTGAAAAAATAACGAATCGGTTAAATAAAATGGGCTATCATGAAGTTGAACCGGAAAATCCGTATTGGATAGAGAAGGGAACGACGATAGAAGATCCGGATGGTTGGAGAATTGTACTCATGAATGCAGTTGGATAAAACAAGCTTTTTTAAAGTATTTAATAGAATGTAACAAACTTACTCAGACATTAATCCCTACAACATTTGTAGGGATTTTTATATAAGGAACTCTTACTAAGAGAGCTATTAAAATATAAAAAGTATTTTGAACAGACGTGAATTTAGTAAATATGAGATGTGAAGGAGGTATAGGAATATGACATTAAATCATTTTGAGGAATTTTCTCGAAAAGTCGGAAATACACCTCTCATTAAATTAGAGTGCGAAGAAACGAAGAATCTTTCTATCTATGCTAAATGTGAATGGCACAATCCTACAGGATCGATAAAAGATAGAGCAGCACTTGGAATGATAAATAAATATTTAAAAGAAACGATTAAAAACCAACATATTTTAGAGTATAGTGGTGGAAGTTTAGCAAGGTCAATTGGCTGGATTTGTTATCACTTAGGTATTGAGTGTACTTTAGTTTTAAGTTCTGGATTAGGAAAATCATTATTAAATGAACTCGATAATTATGGCGCAAAAGTTATCTTAGTTGATAAATTAATGGAATTTTACTCAGTAATAGAGAAGGCGATAGAGATTAGTAAACAAAAACCAGATTACTATTTTCTATTTCAACACTATAATAACGCTAATCTTTTAAGTCATCTGGAAGGAACAGGTCCAGAAATTATTACACAAATGAAAGGAAAATCAATTAACGCTTGGGTAGCATCCGCTGGGACAGGTGGAACTCTAATGGGGGTGTATAAAGCAGTAAAGGATTATACACCTAATGTCGAGCTACATTTGGTAATGCCTGCCGAATTACCTTACGGTTCTGAACAACCTCCAAATGGTTTTAAGAAATATGCTGGATCATGTGGATTTGGTCTGGGGAGGAAACAATATTTCTTAGAAAAGGAAGATTATTTGATAGAAAAACAATGGATTTATTCATATGAAGATACCTTGTATGAAATGGCACGCTTTTATAATGAAACTGGAATTAAAATAGGTACGTCTGCTGCAGCAAACTGGTTCTGTTGCAAAGTTTTCGAAACTCAAGTACACTTTGGAAAAAGATGAACGGGAGCGTAACAAATGGGATATTTTAAAGGAAAACAATTCAAACAAGCTATTATTTTAGTAGCCGTCGGCTACTATTGTCGTTTTTCTTTAAGCTATCGCGATGTAACTGAAATACTGAAGGAACGTGGGGTGTCTGTTCACCCAACAACCATCATGCGCTGGGTTCATGAATATGGTAACTTAATCTATCAAATATGGAAGAAGAAAAAGAAGAACGTACACTTATCTTGGAAACTGGATGAAACCTATATAAAAGTCAAAGGAAAATGGTGTTATTTATATCGTGCGATTTATAAAGAAGGCCATACGCTTGATATTCAACTTCGTAAAAAGCGAAATAATCAGGCGGCATATGCCTTTATGAAAAGATTGGTTAAAATTTTTGGGGAACCAACGGTTCTGACAACAGATAAGGCGCCAGCGTTACTTTGTGCATTTAAAAAGTTAAAGGAGAAAGGATTTTACAAAAGCACCGTTCATTGTACCGTTAAACATATGAATAATCGTATAGAACAAGACCACCGACATGTGAAACGTCGTTTTGCTAGGTCATCGGGATTTCAAACTCTCCGGCATGCTTCTCGTACAATAAAAGGTATTGAAACCATTCATGCCCTATACAAACAAAGGCGAAGTCTTCAAATAGGCTCCGCCTTTTCGGTGTATAACGAATTACAGGAATTATTAATGGTTGTATAACCATTTAACGATGCAACCCTAGATTCTCTATGTTTTGGGTAACTTTGCAACAGAACCCCCACAACAACGTCGACTTCACCAATGACATTTTTCATATCGCAGATCTCGGTTTCGACAAACTCTCGATGGAACCGGTCATCTGTGATCCCCGGGAACCATACGCACTGACCGAGGAGGACCTCCCTGAGATTTACAACCAGTATGAAATTCTCGCCAAGGAAATGCTAAAGCGTGGGGAAGAAGGCAATGGTTTCACCTTCTACCATTACATGCTTGATCTTTCTGAAGGCCCTTGCATTCAAAAGAGAATTTCCGGATGCGGCTCAGGAACCGAATATCTCGCTGTCACACCATGGGGCGAGCTCTTCCCTTGCCACCAATTCGTCGGGGACCAAGAATACAGTATGGGAAACATCTGGGATGGAATCACAAAACAAGAGACGCAGTGCCAATTTAAAGAAAACAATTGCTACTCAAAGCCAGAATGTCAGGACTGCTGGGCGAAGCTTTACTGCAGTGGCGGTTGCCCTGCCAACGCACTGCATGCAACCGGCTCCATCAATGGAATCTACGATTTCAGTTGTGACATCTTCCGTAAGAGAGTCGAATGTTCCATGATGGTTAAAGTGGCTGAATCTATGAGAGCTATGAAAAAAGCTGAATAAGTACAACAATATACTAAGAGGCTGAGATTTATGCTCAGCCTCTTTAAAGGTTTTTATACTTGTATACTCAAAATCCCTTTGATTTGTTTTTGGATGGTAAAACATGTTTCTCTACTCTTTCATATAGAGTAAGCAATTGCTTGATAAAAGAAAATTTCGGTACTAACCAATACGAAAATAACGCTGAAACACATCCTATTAAAGCCCCTACTGCAACATCAAAAGGATAATGAACCCCTACCCAAATACGAGAGATCGCTACACAAAATGCAAGTATAAGCCATAACCATCCAGTCTTTTTACGAACAAGCCAAAACGAAAAACAAATCGAAAAAAAGAGAATCGTATGGTCACTAGGAAATGAATTATCTACAGCATGGTCGACAAGTTTATTAACATCAGGCAATACTGCAAACGGTTGATAATTCAAATGAAATTTCCCTGCTATTTTTCCAATCACCTCAGCAATCACAAAAGCAGCCATCGCTTGAATAACCATCATCCTACTTTTTCTGGACCCGGTAAACCAATAAGCTATAATAATTAAACCAAAAATATATACCATATATTCTGCCAAAAATACCATGGCTGAGTTTAGGAATGAATATTGTTTACCTAAATCATTAATTGCTCGAAAAATATCAATATTGAATTGAGAAAAAGACAGTTTCAAATCCCTCCTTTATAGTAAGGTGTTTAACTGATTACCATATACCTTCATTACATGAATAGTTTTGATTATTGTACTCATCTAAAAATACCAACCTTCTTGTACGCTTATAATTTTATTATGGGAAAAAAGGTTTAAATGGGACTTAACTACTTCTTAACTATGTGAATGTACTGTTTCTTCCTCTAACATGACGTTTTCCCATTGATTTAATTTACTAATTTCTAGTAATAAATCTTGACATACTTTACATATGTCTACATGTTTTGTGAATTCTTTTCTTGTATCATAAGAAAGCTCCCCATCCATATATGCTTGAATAACCCCCTTATCATAACAATTCATTTGTTCCCCCCTCTAATTGTTTATAAATCTTACGAAATTTTTGTTTGACTCGGACCAAAACCTCACTCTCATTTGATGCCTATATTATAGAGAAACCAGAAAAATAAATTTTATGACAAAAATTTTATTTTTTATTATGTGCGAAAAAAACATTCATCTTTCGATCAGATGAATGCAAAAATTAAAATCATTTTGGTCTCTAAGATTATGTGTGGAGTTTAAACCAAAAAACAAATTTTAATAAGTTGTGACCATTACGGGAAAAAACTCAGTAAAAGATCCGTAAAAGCAATAACCGGTTCCTTAACGTACAGGGAACCGGCCAAAATGTGTCTAAATTGTGTCTAAACGTACAATTTTCTTTTTTTGATATGGTGACCCCATGCCCATCAACTTAAGAGCGAAAACAAAATAAACTTTCGTTCATATAAGCTAAAAAACTCTTAAAATATTTTGTGTCCTTAAAAATGAGCATACCAAATAAACCTAGATAGGTATCGTTTTTTTAAATTATGCAACTTTCTTTTGTTGGTTCTGGTGCAAAAACCATTTGATAGAGATATAGAACCTACATGGCCTATTCAATGACAGATTATGATGCAATTCCAAACAACTTATGTATGAACCCAACTTCATTTTGAGCAGACTTCACCTGTAGGTTAAGTTGTCTTTTTTTCATCATATGCATGGCTTCAACGCCGCTCAATATAGAAGTGGCGGTTTCATATGACTTGAATCCTAACATAGAACGTACACGTTTCTTAATGAAACGGTGATCCTGTTCCACTATATTATTGAGATATTTAACTTGCCTTATTTGTATGCCTTCAGGCATATGTTTCTCTTCTTTTAACTCTTGAATCGCTACGGGATAGGCTGGGTTCTTGTCTACTGTTATAACACGAGGTTTACAAATATGAGAAGCAGCCAAGGCTTTCTTGAAAAAGCGCTTGGCTGCTTGTTTATCTCTTGATTCACTTAGATAAAAATCAATGGTGTTTCCTTCAGAATCTACTGCACGATACAGGTACATCCATTGACTTTTTACTTTCACATACGTTTCATCGACTCTCCAGGAATCATTTGTCGTCTTAAGATAACGTCGTACTCTTTCGTCTAATTCAGGTCCATATTGATGCACCCAACGCATAATGGTGGTGTGAGCAATAGACAAACCTCGTTCCTCCATCATTTCTACCATCTCACAGTTAATAAAATCATATCAGGTTGATAATGCTTCCATTTGAACAAATTTTCCTTTTTCATACCGATCACACACCTTTTTTAGAGTACTAGTATCAGTATGTCCAAGATTTGGAGGTTACTTGCATGTATCTTGAAGTTTTTGCACCGGAACCGTAAAAACTAATCGGTCTATTTTTCTCAATAGGGTACATTTTATTGAGAAAGTTGAATATGCAATTTTACATATCCAAATATAGGGAATCGGTATGCAGAGTGTGATTAAATTATTTTAATAACATTTAAATTACATTGAATTTTTTTCGGATTTAAAAAGTTATCTTATTATTATATATATCAACTTATAATCATTATACTTATTTAAATGAGATTAAATTTAAATGAGATTAAACAGTAATTTTATAAGTATAATATTTTCGCTCACATTAATACACAATAATTAAATAATTGGATATAATCGACAAAATTCTACTATTTACGCGTTGGAAATTTAATGTTTTAATAAAGGTGTAATTGGTATGACCACTAAAAAGGGAGGAAATCAAGCTAATAAAAGTTGAGGGGAATTGTCAGTAACATCATGCCAAAAAATATCTAAATATTAAGTCTTTAAAGGCGTGGTGTGGAGATCATCTAGAGTCACAAAAGTATCATATCTGTAAAAATAGCATTCTAAGTTTCTACATAGCAAAAGTGATTTTGTTTTAATCAGAACTAATAGTATAAGCTTTGTACAGTATAATTTCATCTTTTGTAATCTTGTAGAAATAATGAAAAGAAGAGGGGAAATAACATGAAACGTATGAAAAAGATAATCCCAGCAGCATTTGTGTTAAGTTCAGCTTTATTTGTAGCACCAGGATTTTCTTCTGCAGATACAAATACTACGAATGTAGGAAATCTACCAATTGTAGTGGATTCACAAGGACCAAAAGCACCTATGACAGCAGAGCAAGTTGCAGCAAATGGTACACAGCTTCCTTATATTCCTACAGGTCCTTATGAAGAATTCCCTAAAGAGTGGCATGTATCTACAGAAGATGGTGCTTTAATTGATTATGTTTATGTAGATGTAGTGGCTAATGAAAATGCAGTGACTATTAACAATGTAATTAGATATAAGGATTACAAAATTTTAAAAGCCGATGGTACTTGGCTTCAAGATGGAGAATCATATAGTAAAACAGCAAATAAAGGAGAAGTATTGTACTCAATTGCAATTCCTAAAACTAATCCAGCTTTAGCTGATACTAAATTAAAGAAAAAAATGAGCTGGAAATTAATTGATTCAAATGTAATAGATAAAAATTCAGGTTATCATTGGAGTAAATCCGTTACAAGCGGAATGTCTCATAATGTAACTGTGGGATTATCTTATACAATTGGGATGGAAGTAGGTCTTGAAGGTATTGCAAAAGTAAATCAATCATTAACTGCAAGTTTCGGTTATGGTATTACATTAAATTCAGAAGAGACAGTTACGAAAACATTTGATTTTAATCCAAAACCTGATTATGCATATGATCAATATAGAACTGCATTATATCAACAAGTAGCTAACTATTCAGTTGCTCCAGGTGCAGGATTACAAAATTGGATGTCTAATTGGGAAAATAATGATCCTACAAATCAAGTTTTAAAATTGCTGGGTAAACAACCTTATTATAAATTACAAGCAAAAGAAGCAGTTAATTATCCAGTAGATGTTTTAGTTGCTCTTACTTCGAAATAATAAAAAAGCTAGCATTTTGCTAGCTTTTTTTATTATTTCACCTATATATCAATTACAAATGTAATTTGAGAGTATGAAAAAGAGATTTTCTTGAAGTTAAGAAATTAGTGATTTCTCTTAATATATAAAATCATTTCTCTTCAATAACTGTAAAAAGATAAAACTGGAGGCAATATAAAATTTTAACTTGATAGTGATGTGGTGCTCCCCCATGCCCATCAACTTAAGAAAACAAATCCACCCCAAAACGAAAAAATGAGCTTTTTTATTACGAATTAGCACAAAATCTCGTTTTGGGGGTAGTTGTATTTTCTTAGCTTGATAGCGATGTATAGTGACCCTATTATCTCTAAACTGAATAGGGGAAAATATAATGTTTATTGAAGTATTTACTAATGTAAAATTCAATAAATATTATTTGCCTATCTGTTTATGAATACTTGATACATTAATTTTTTTCTTATCGCTCCACATAATTTTTTTCAGAGACATAAAAACAATTAATGAAATAGCAAATCCAATTGTAACATCTGAAGCAAAATGAGCCCCTACTACAATACGACTAATTGGTACTAATATCATCCACATAAGAATGCAAATCCAAATAACTATTTTTTTATTTTTTAATGAAGCGAAATATCCTGGTAATAAACTCAACCAAATGACCAACGCTGAATTAGCACTATGCCCTGAAGGAAATGACATAAATTCATCACTTTGGGCACTTCCTTGAGGTATAAACCATTTTGAAAATCCGTCAAAAGATCCAATAGAAACCATATGACGATAACGTTCTCTACCCCACCCTAGTTTCATTAGATTAAATGTAATTAACACAATAACTACGCTTAATAATCCAATTAATGCAATATCCCTTAATCTTGCATCATCATAATTACTCCATGATTTGGCAATCATATAACAGGCTACAATTAAACCACTCATAAAAATCGGTATTAAGAATTTTGAGATGGTTAAATTATGTACTAGCATAAATGAAGCTATAAAAGCGAACAAAAGAATGACTACGCCATAGCCAATTCCAGCAAGATAATATCCTCTTGAACCTTTATTCTTTCTAGTTTTAAATAAATACATACTAGAAAATAAAGCAATAAGCATCGCTGGAATTTCTCCTACAACTTGTAAAAAAAGAGCAATTTTATTAGTTGGTTGATATAAACTATGGGATATCTGTAGGTCGGTAAATGCAAAGATAAATAGTAAAATAGCGAAAATTGAAATTAATATTACGTTTCTATTTTTCATCAAGCCCATTACCTCTCACTATGTTTTAATATAAAATTCCCCATCTCAATTGCTAAATCCTCACTTTGAGGATAGACACCTACATTATCTCCGTAAGCGTGCCCTAAACCACGATAGAGGACTGTCTCAGTTTCAACTCCTTTTTTAGTCAATTTAGCTGCATACGCTAAACATTCTATCGTTAAAAAATCATGTTCTCCGACCGTAATAAATGTACTTGGATAGTCTGGGGATACATCAACATATGGACTTAAATATTTAGAATTAGTTTTTTGAGTACCAAGTATTTCTGACATATTCCCGACCATTGAATGCATTATATTCAGCATTTTTTCTAATCCTTTTTTATACTTAGGAGCAATTTCATACTTGTCTATACTCCAAGAATAAAATTCATCCTCATAGTCACACATATTAAGTGTAGGATACAGAAGTAACTGTCCCTTAACGCACTTCCCACCATCTTCCATATCTCTGGTTGTACAATATTGCGTTAAGTTTCCTCCTGCACTATCACCTGCCACAAAGATATTATTTTTATCACCACCTAATGTGTCAGCATTCTCATAAATCCACTTTAAAGTGGTGTAACAATCTGTATGCCCAATTGGAAAAGGATTTTCTGGAGCTAATCGATAATCCACAGAAATAGCTAGTATATCTGTTTTTTCTACTATCAATTTCACAAGTTCTTCTATCACATCTGGTGATCCAGCCATGAATCCTCCACCATGAATAAAGTATAAAATTGGCGCATTCTCTCGTTTAGAAATACTGGTATAAATTCTGATTGGAATACCATACCCATCTTCTGCTTTAACTGTTTTATGCGTAATATTAATGTCTTTAGTGACAATGGGAACACTTTTAACACTATTAAATTGTTTTCGCATATTCTTTATCGATTTTTCAGAATCATCCATTTTTATCATGTTTTTAGGCATAAACCTCATTACATTCATTTGAACCTTTGTGTCTTTATAAAGACGTGGATCCATCGCTCCTTTTTCATCGCAATCTGGTATATTTTTTACTAAGACTTCTGCCCCTTGTACATGGATGGTTTCTTGTTTTTCTTGAATTTTTTCTAAAAGGCCTAAGTCATATTTTCTAGTCATCTAGTATTCGTCCTTTCTTAATTTAAGTGCTTTGGGTTATATAATTGTATAAACCTCCATTGAATCTTACTTCATGCACTATTACGAAATAAAAATACGTTCCATGTACAAAATGTAACATGAAACGTATTTTTATTGTTGTTTATATTTGATGCAATTATGGTCATTTTTTGATCTGATATTTTTTCTATACTGCAATGGTGTATATCCATATTTCCCCTTGAATTGTGAAATAAATGATTTTACATTTGGAAATCCATGTTTTATTGCTATGTCTTTTATAGAATTTGTACTACTGATAATATCTTCATAAGCTTTATAGAGCCTGTATCTCGTTAAAAAAGAGGTGAAATTTGATCCGAAGGATTTTTTGAACATACGGGAAAAATGTTCTTCACTTACAAAAAAATGACGGGCTACATCTTTCAGTTTGAGTTCTTCATCGTAATGTTCATAAATATACGTAATCATCTGCTTCTGTCTATTCCCAAGTTGAAAATCATTGTCTACATTCTCCCCATCTTTAAAGTATCGCAATAGAATATAAACGATTTCATAAATCAAACTATTAATTTTTATATAACTTAAATCATCAGAACTTATGACTAATTCCTTTAATTCACAAAATATTTGTTGAAGGTTTGTTTTCTGAACAACGGATTCTTTTATATTAAATCTATATTTATCAAAATCTTCATTTACCTCTTTAAGAAATTCATAAGAAATAATTAACATCATTACTGCACAACTTGTATTTTTAACCTTTTCAAGTTCATGAACATCTCCACTGTTTACAAAAATAAATTCGCCAGCTGATACTTTCTTTTTTTGCCCATTCACATACAAAAAAACTTCTCCATATACTACTAGGCTAATTTCAATACTTCTATGCCAGTGAGGAGGAATAGAATAGTGAAAATCAGTTGAAAGCATTGTGTCCTCTAGATATTCAATCATTCCTGGAATTCTACCGCGTAATTTTATTTCTTCATATTTTCCTTGTCTAATTTTCAATAGTTTATCCTCTTTTTCTTTATAAATGTGTAATGTCAAAATGACGAAAGGAATATTAATAATGAAAAAAGCTTCCATACTAATTATTTGAGCAAGTATATCGCCTAGTAGGGGTCACTATACATGCCCATCAACTTAAGAATGGAAATAAAATGATCTTTCGTTCATATGGACGAAAAAACTCTTAAAATACTTTGTACTCTTAAAAATGAACATGCCAAATAAACCTCAATCGGCCAAATTTCAAAAATTATGCAGATTTCTTTTGTCTTCTCAATCCATTATACTCATAGACAACACCCAAAATATCAAAGACTGTTTTCTTCTCATATCGGTGAGATTTCCGTCCATTCTTCTGTAGAAGGTGGAACAGACGGATAAGAGTCTTTGTTATTTCTTGGGTGTTTTGTTGTATGGCTTGATACAAAATGTATAAATGATCTTGAATCATTCCAATTGCTTTATATTCGCTTAATTCCTTTTGTTTCTTTTGTAAAATCAATTGTCGCATCTTAAACATAGTAGAAGAACATAGAAAAATGGCAATGAGCTTTCCATAAACATGGCATTCTAACCGCTCTTGTTTGATATTTTGCCAATGATGAATTTGAAATAAGGATTTCCAAGTTTTAAAAATGATTTCAATTTGCCAGCGGAGAGAGTAAAAATCATGTATTTGTTCCATCGGAACAATCTCCCAAGGTGTATTGGTAACATATATGTTCATACCAGCTAATCGTTTGCTTTTTTCTGAATATGTAATGCCCTTCTTACTTTCCGTATACACTTGTTTTTTCCTACGTTCACGAAGTTGTTTTTCTGTTAATCGATACATAATCACCCGAGTGAATAGTTTTGTATCTTTTCCAATATAAGCATCTTTTATTTCATAGACCTGCCCCGGTTTTAAGGTATTCATAATTTGTTCTAAATCAACTTTGATGTACTGAGACTGTTTTTTTACTGTCCCATTTCGAAAGTATTCAGGAAATTGATTTTTGATATACACCATATTGTTTAATTTGAGTCGTGATATATAATACACACCACGTTGATCCATTTGATCTAAATCATCCAGTGAATAATAGCCTAAGTCCCGAATACAGAGGTCTCCAGGACGTAATGTCGCTAAACACTCTGTTCCAAAGGTTTTATCATTATTTTTCCCTGGTTCAACTTGAAAATTTAAAAATTGTCCACTGTGTAAATCATATTCTAACTGAATTTTTATACCCGCTGTTTGTGCACAACCACCTGATCCAGGATACACATTAGCTAAATGTTTTGGCACTTGGAAAATCGTTGCATCTAAAATACGAATTCGTTGAAAATAAGCGGTTGAAGAGCTTGGAATTACTGATGTTTCACAAATTTTATTTTTTAATAATACAGAGAAAATATGTTTTAAAAAGCAAACAGCTTTTTTATTGAAACGTTTATTGAGTCCTTCCGGACTAATAAGAGTTCCTGTAGCTGCATGAAGTTGACTGCACAGTCTAACTAAAGAATCACTCGCTACCCGTTGACTAATCCAAACACAGATAGTGGCTAAATCGTGGCCCGAAAACTTACGCTTTCGTTGTACAAAATCCAGTTCTCTAGCAAGTCTGTCTAAAAATGAAGGAGTAAGATATTGGTGTAATTCTTCAGCAAATAGTTGTAATTCATCTTGAATCGAACGATGCATAAAAAAAGTCATCCTTTCTGTATACTTCTACAAAAAGAATAGTGTTTTTTTAATTTTATAGATACAAATTTATAAAGTTGATTTGTATAGGGATATCTCTGGAAATATAGGGTGTTAAAACCTCTAACCATTGACGTATATATATTACTAATGTAATATATATATTACAAAGGAAATAAATGTATTGGAGGCTTCTAATATGCTTACCAAAGTAAAGCGAATTCGACTTGAAAAGGGTATGACACAGGGGGAATTAGCAAAATTAACAAATGTAAGTAGACAGACAATCGGTCTAATAGAAAAAGGCGAATACAACCCATCTTTGAAATTATGTATTGAAATTTGCAAAGGTTTAGGTGTTACATTAAATGATTTATTTTGGGAGGAAGATTAATGTCTAAGCTATTAAAATTTTATCTTTTTGGTAAGGGTACTTCTGTTGATGAACGAGAACAAAATACAGCCTTTGAAATAATGGCAAACGCTGGGATGCTAGCTCTTTTTATCTGCTTTGGAGCTATCATATATGATGTGATTTTAAATAAAGAAGTGACATCACTTGGTACGCTATCCTTAATTATTCTTTTAATAACATCATCTTATATATTTATAATGATGCGTATAAAAAAAGTATACTTACGTTATGCAAATAATAAAACATTGATACGAAATTCGATAATTTCAGGCTTTATTTTCTATGCTTTATATACTTTTTTACCACAGTTATCTGGAGAAACAATTACTATGAGAGACCTTACTGGCAACATTATATGGGGGGTACTTTTCGGTTTATGTATGTATGGATTTGGTAAATATAATCATAACAAAGCTGAAGAAGATGAATTATAATTAAAAATTCAAAACACCTTTCACTCAACATTAATGAAAGGTGTTTTTTTAATTTAAATTATCTTTATTGATGTAGCGACTAATCCCATTACTTAATAGTCGGTACCTGCTATATATTAGGTTAAACTTCTATAATGCTTTCAGAATGAAAACGTGATGTCTTTTATGGCAACCAAGTTTATTTTTATCGTTGTGGGGGGACACCAAAACCTTAAGTTGATGGGCATGGGGTCACCATATCATTTTGGGAAAATTGTACGCTTAGACACATTTTAGACAAAAAATAGCCGAATCCCTGTACGTTAAGGAGTCGGCTATTTTTTTTATGTAATCCTTGCTAGTGAAAATAAATAATATAATTTACTTATAGTAATACATCTTTTTTCATTATTTAGTAGACTCTTTCATAAATAAGGCTGTCCATAGCGCAGGCACACCAAATACTTCATTTGATTGTTTAATTTCTTTCATCTTACGTATTTCTATTTCAGAGAAGTCTTTAAAAATGGTTCTTAGCTTTTCATCTGTAAATCCTAGTCCTCCTTTAAGACTTCGTAGTCTGTATACTTCCCAATCTGTTATGTCTGCTCCACCTAATTCTCCACCTTGAACAAAGCAAGTGATTGCAAAATGCCCATTTGGTTTTAAAGCTTTTTTTACCAAATTTATATAACTTATTCTTCTGTGTGGAGCAATGTGATGAAGACATCCCGAATCATACACAATATCATATGCTCCCTCTTCAATTTGTAAGTCAAAAATATTGTCGCAAATAAAATTTACATTTACATTTTGTTCTTTCGCTCGTTCTGTCGCCCATTGAATTGATTCTTGCGATAAATCTACTGCATCAACTAAACATCCTTTTTTAGCAAAGTAAATTGCATTCCTGCCTGGACCACATCCGAGTTCCAGGACTTTTCCTGGATTAAATAATTTTCCCTCAAAATATTTCACTAAATTCTCATCTGGTTTATTAGCAAAAAAGGGGATTCCTTTTTCACGATTAGAATAAAAATCATCCCAAAACTGAGTTGGTTCACGTAATAATGAATCTAACATCTCTAATAAATCTTCATAACTACTAATTGTTTCGCTCAAAATGATCCCTTCTTTACAATTAAATTTTATACTTTAATTGTACTAATAATTCTAAAAATTGTTGTTTCACCGGTGTTAAAATCACTTTAAATTGAAATAAACTTGAATACCCTAAACATTGCTATTTATAGTCATTTAACACACATAAAGGTCCTAATTTTTTCTTTTATATCACGTTAAAGGCAATTGATTTACTCTTTCTTAAAAACTCATCATACGTTTAAAAATGCTGTTAGAATCAAAGGCTAATTTCTATTTTTAACCTTTCCATTACAAATATTACAATGATTTTACAGAAAATGATTACACGTTCTTGTTAAATAAATCTGTTCCTTTAATCCTGTATGGATATTCCCAAAAGTTTATCTGCATCAAATTAAAAGGATGACATTTTTCAACTTACTTTAGCCTGTGTACAGAAAATTGTACCTTTTGGAACAAAAAGATTACTTCAATCATTTAGATTATAAAAACCAGAAAATTACAAACATAACGATTAGAAAGCTAAGATGCTTTATATTCATATTTTTATAATTTTTAATACAATAGATATGTTGTACATTTTATTCAATGTCTTGAAAGGAGAGATAATCATGTAAGCAGGTTCAATCACTTAATATTAACAAAATGAAATTACTCTTAGAAAGAAGGGAATATATGTCTGGTAAAGATGTGTGGCGATGGTTGCTACCTAAATTTAGTAATGAAATTTTGGTTCAAATATACACAAAACAAAAAATTACATTTAATGGTATCCGGACTAATAAAATTAAGGATATCATTAATAAAACAAATAGAAATATGCTTATTTCAAACTTGTTTGAACCAAAGAATTATCCAAAATTAATGTCCTGGTCCAAAGGAATCCAGCCAAATCTACTAGAGGGATTATCGTTGGTAGGTAAAGAGGTAAACGAACTAGTAAATGTTGCAGAGCACAGTAATGCGGCTACGGTATTTGCAAAACTATTTTTTGAAGACCAAGAAAAAAAGGCAGTTCAATTGTATGCATTTTTACAAGACGAACAGAGCGAATTATTAAATCTTCCGAATGAATCCATTACACTTAAATCAGAAAACACTGAATCGGACGATAAAAAACCGATGACAAAACAAAAATCAGTTTCTAACGAAAAAACAAAAGAGGAAACGACAACCTCTAAAAAAGACCAAAAGAAGATACAACAACTCGAACAAAAGGTAGAAAATTTGAAGAAGGAGTTGGAAAAACGCGATGAAAATCACAAGAAAAAGATAGAAGAGTTGATAGAAAACAATAAGAAAACCACTGAAAAACTAAATGAAAAAACCCGATTGTATAGCGAGTTATTAAAAGAAAACGAAACAATGACTAACGAGTACACGGAGGGAACAGGTAAATGGAATAAAGAAAAAGACGAGTACGAAGAAAAAATAAAAACTTTGCAAGGTGAATTAAATCATTTACATGCAAAACAAATGAACGAGAAACAACTACAAGAAGTAACAAAGGAATGTTCTGCTAACAAAACAACGACTGAAATTAAAGCAACTTTGAATCAAACAAATAAAACTCGAATTCTTGTAATTGGAAAACCTCCATTTACACAACCATTTCAAAATGAAAGAATCGAATTTAATTTTGTAGAATCAGATGATGTCCATAATTATCCATTTACAATAGACTATGAAGATTATTGGATTTTATCATACGAACTCAATCATCAAAACCAGATGCTATTGAATACAAACGATTCGTATTCACAGCTAGACAAGAAAAAAATCAAAATTTGTAAAGATTTCAATGAAGTAAGAGAGTTATTGAGCCAATATAACGGAAGAAGAGAGAGGGTTATGTAGCATGTACGGAGCAAAAAAATGGGATATTGATATTGCAGGGATTTTAGCAAATGACGGAGAGGTTTCAACAGGAAAAAATTCTGTTATTATCAATCGAAACAATAATTTACAATTTTATATACGAATCATTTCTACGCCGCCTGAAAATTTCCCTCGACAGATAAGAGATGTATGTTGTTATGTGGAAGAGTTAAATAATTGGGGTTTTTATGATGATGTTACTAGAAACGACTTCGACAGAAAGGAAGCACTTCGTGACTTTCTAAATCGCTATATTCTCTTTTTTAAAGTGGAGTTAAAAAAACCAGTCGGAGGAATGGAGTTCCATGTAGCGAGGGATGTAACTATTGTTAAAAAGTCTGATTATTTCCTTCCTGATACAATTTTGGAGACAATTCCTATGTTTTCAGAAGAAACGACTGAACGTACAAAAGAGGTGTTTGAACAACAATTACAGGGTCGAAAATATATAGGGGACAATAAACAAATCTCTAAGGATGATGACGATACTCCATCTATGATTTTATGGAAACATCGAACAGACAGGCAGGAATATACACTATACGGTGCATTTGAAAAACATGATTACGCTCATGGTGGTTTTCGATTCCATACATCATCAAACCAAGTGAATTCCATCAATTTACAAACGGAATATGTCATGAATAGTTATGTGCATGACCAGGTTCTTTTTATGGATTCAAAACAATACGTTGAATTGCAAGGTTTGCTTGAAGAACATGGAGAACCTATTGGCGGATTAGAAATACAAGACGCTCCAAAAGAGCAATTATTAGATGACGAACCTGTAGAACCTGTTACAACCGAAGAGCACTATAGTGCTTACAGAGAAGATGAGTTTATGGAAGTATTTCAAAATGAATGCAAACGTTTAGGACTCTATTATGATACTAAAGATTTATATAATTTCCATACTGCAATGAAAACGGGAAGTCTTGTAATTTTAGCTGGTATGAGTGGTACTGGAAAATCGAAGCTTGTCCAATGTTATGCAAATGCTTTGAAACTAAACAAAGACCAAATGTTATTTGTACCGGTTCGTCCGTTTTGGCAAGATGATGCAGATGTAATTGGGTATTTAGATACATTGCATAACGTATATCGCCCAGGAGATTCCGGTGTGATGAATATCTTAGCTCGTGCTAAAGATTATAGTGAAGACTTACATATCGTTTGCTTTGACGAAATGAATCTTGCGCGCGTTGAACATTATTTCTCACAATTCTTATCGGTACTTGAGTTGGAAGAAAATAAACGAATCTTGCGTTTGTATAATGAAGAGTTTAGTGCAAGAATCTACAACCAAAATGTATTTCCACCTACTTTACGTATAGGAAGTAACGTGATTTTTGTTGGAACTGTAAATCTTGATGAATCTACATTCCAATTCTCTGATAAAGTATTAGACCGAGCAAATGTAATTACTTTAAACATGCAGCCATATTCCAATGTGCTACAAATGGAAGAACAACGTAAACAAGAATCATTTATACCGAAGTCAGAGCCATTTACATTTGATGAATACGAAACATTCAAAAGAAAAGAACGTGAAATTTCATTACATAAAAATGAATCTAAGTTCCTCTGGGATTTGCACATTGAATTACAAAATTGTAGTCGAAACTTGGGAATCGGATGGCGTATTATTCGTCAAATCAGCAATTTCCTAAATAACATTCCGCTAAACGCTCCTCTTAGTAGAGAAGAAGCTTTTGATATTCAGTTAGTACAACGTGTTCTAACAAAAATTCGTGGATCGGATGAACAATTTACGGAATTACTTGGTCAGTATAATTCAGACACAAGAAAAGTAGAGAACAGTAAATTGTTAGAATTATTATCTACTATGCCAACTTCCTATGAATTTAAACAAACACGAAAATTGATAGCGGAAAAAGCGAAGGAGTTGCGTTTGTATGGTCATACCGTTTAAAGTTATTTTTCGGCAAAATGAAAAAGAGATACCTATTACTAGCTTTGTGCTGGATGAAAAGCTTTTGTATAGAATCGAAAACGAACAGGTACCGGAAGTTGTAGAGAACAAAAATTTATCGTTAGATTTTATTTGTGAGGATGAAACAGCCCGTCTTTATATGGATGGGTTGGATACCCTCCCTTCTTGGGAATTAATAATTGGGGATGATGATGTTGCCTATGTATCTCCTGAAATAAGTCCTATATATTTATCCAAGTATTCAAAAGACCCGAAAAAATCTAATGAGTATTATCCGCTCATCCCTGGATATTATCGAATTAAGGTAGTTGTGCAAGATGTAGCGCACTATTCTTGGCTCAAGGTACAGCCAAAACAAATTACAGAAGAACAATGGGTTTCGATGCGTGAAGACGTTGAAGAAACATTGAATGGATTAGCGCAGGATTTGATACGAAAAAATGCGAGTCTTGGAATTAATAGTTCACTTCCAATTCCCATTCATATTCTTCGAAAATTATATATTGTTAAAAAGGATTACTTGAAATGGATTAACTCTTTAAAATCTATTCAGTCCGAACCCCGTATGCGGATTCGTAAAGAATATGATTTGGTTCCAGAAGGAAAAGCTGGAATTGTTGATGCTACTAGTATTCGTTATCGTTCTAGACATCCGGAAAGTCGAGATTATGTTTATACACCTAAACATACTAGAAATCATAACTTATTAGAAAATCAATGGATTAAAAAAATTATACGTTTTATTTCACGAGAGATGAACGATTTATTGGTATATCTCCATAACCATAAAGAAAAAGTACAGCAAGAAATTAAAAAAGAACAGCGTTATCAGCACTTTCGTCACGATGAGAGCATCCAAATTCGTTTAAAATCTAAAGTATTAGATGAATTGTTAGAATATGAACGATTCGTTCGACAAGTGAGAAGTGAATGCTTGATTGTATTAAAAGAAGATTGGATGGAAGAAGTAGAAGAAGCACAAATGTTGAACATTCCTCATGCGTTGTATTTAGATCTGAGATATCGACAATTATATCAATTGTATCGTTTATTAAAAAATGAAGAATTGTCCATTGCACTGGATACCAATTATGATTACTATTGGAAACGAACAGATTTATTGTATGAAATTTGGGGGTTTTTACAATTGATAAATGGGTTACAAAACGAAATTGTTGGTTTTGAAGTGGTAAAAGGTTGGATTTTCGATACAAATCCTAATTCTAAAGCAATTACGGTTCCTTTTTTAGAACCAGGAACTGCAATTGAGTTTAAGAAGGAGAATATCCGATTACGTTTGGTTTATGATGAAACTTTACCATTTCAAAAAGAAAAGACAATTCTTGATAAACCAATCTATGCAAATGGACCACATACTCGTCCGGATGTTCGAATGGATATATATGAAATTGATGAATACATTGGAACAATTATGGTCGATTTCAAATACAGACCTTTGTATTTTATATGGGATAGTAATTCATTGTCAGCGAGAAAACAAACAGAGGTTATGCGTCAATTAATTTCTTATCAAGCCAATATGAATTCTCCTTTCCTATATAAAAATACATCCCCAGGGCAATGGCAAAGGTTTAGAACGGTACACGAAGTTTGGGCAGTCTATCCAAAACATGAAGCTAATACGCAACCTAAAGATCCTATGGAGAATTACCAGGTTCGTTTAATGGAATTGACGCCATTGGAAGAAAAGAATGATTTCTATCATGGAATTGCAGATGCGATTCAAAAAGTAGTAGAGGCTTACCATGATATTTTCCAAAGAGCTTAATATGTAAGGATGTATTTCCTACTCAATTTTTTTGACAAAAATAAAACCTATTAAAATTCAAACATACAAAACTTTAGTTAGCAAACTAGATATAAATGCTTCATTATTTTTTCTGCTAGGGGTAGCACGCACATTTTAACTTTTTTATACGTTAAGAGATTCTCAAAACTCAATATTGCTTGTTTTAATTCAGACTTTGATTTAGAGATGAGTTTTGAGACGTATTTCAAGCTATTTTCAGCATACTTTAGGCTGAATTTCATTTGTCTCAAATACCCCGTTTTTAAGACTGAATAAGTCGCTTAGAGTAGTAAAATCAAAGTTTTTTTATGTTGAAAATTGCTTAGCGTATATTTTCGTTAAAATGTTGGTGGTACGCCATCTAGAAAAAACCCCTTCAGTTTACTTGGCTAAAGGGGTTTCGTATTTACATAATTTCCGTTCTCGGAAGTCCTGTCTTTGTTTTGCCTAAAGTACTGACTGTTGGAATTATGGTCTCTTTTCCCGATAAGCTGAAGAATGTTCATCAGAAATGCGATAATTTTCTTTTCCTGTTGTAGCTGATACTTCCACTAATTTATGACCTAACGAATCCCATACTGCAACTGTATTTAAAGAAACCCATTGGATATTCCCCCGTGCGATTCGAAAAGAATAATAATCATTGTCTGTTGTGACTAAGACTTCTCTATAAATAATCCTTTTGTTCTTACGATTTTGAATAACTAAAACCAAGTCTAGTTTTTCTTCTCTAGGCATTTGTATAATGCGTGCTATAAACATTTTATTGGAGTTCATCTTTGTTTTGTAAACTTTTTCTGTTTCTATTTTCAGTTCTGGTTTGCCCTTCATAAATTCCCTCCATACTTACTATTTCATAATGATAATTCCTTCTTCAACAAACCTGTTCCTTTATTTGAACAAAGAATCCTGTATATCCTATACATGTGAGGTTAACATAACGCATCATTATCAATAGTCAACAATGGATAGAATTTTCGTTATGGGGGGATTTTGATTTTTTAGGTTGATGGTGATGGGGTAGCACCACATGCCCATCAACCTAAGGTTTTGAAGTACCCCCTAAACAAAAAATTACTTTCTCTACAGGTACTCACTTTAAGAAGTCAGCTCATTTTTTTCGTTTTGGGGGTGTTTATTTTTCTTAAGTTGATGGGCATGGGGTCACTATATCAAAAAAGAAAATTGTACGTTTAGACACAATCTTGACACATTTCAGCCGGTTCCCTGTACGTTAAGGAACCGGCTACTTACTTTACTACTTTTTTATATAATTTTTGTCTCGTAATGGTCTTAGATTATTAAAATTTGTTTTTTCATTTAAGTTCCAAACATAATCACCTGTCAACGTAATATGTTCCCACCCTAGCGGTGAAATGTGATGTAACAATTCTTCTTGCATGAAACCCTTCTTTTTTTTATATTCTATCGCCTTTGTTAAATATACCGTATTCCATATACTGATGGCATTAATAATAATATTTAATGCACTTGCCCTTTGGAGCTAATCCTGTAGCGCATGTTCACGTAGCTCTCCACGCTTACAAAAAAAAATAGATTTGGCCAGAGAATTCATAGCTTCACCTTTATTTAATCCTCGATGAATTTTCCATCTTAATGTTTCACTTGAGATGTAGTCTAATATGAAAATTGTGGTTCTGGTGCAAAAACTTCAGGGCAATTGCAAATAATCTCTAAATCTTGGACATACTGATACTAGTACTCTAAAAAAGATGTGTGATCGGTATGAAAAAGGAAAATTTGTTCAAATGAAAGCATTATCAACCTGATATGATTTTATTAACTGTGAGATGGTACCTACGGTACACCCTCAGTTTTCGGGATTTGGTAGAAATGATGGAGGAACGAGGTTTGTCTATTGCTCACACCACCATTATGCGTTGGGTGCATCAATATGGACCTGAATTAGACGAAAGAGTACGACGTTATCTTAAGACGACAAATGATTCCTGGAGAGTCGATGAAACGTATGTGAAAGTAAAAGGTCAATGGATGTATTTATATCGCGCAGTAGATTCTGAAGGAAACACCATTGATTTTTATCTAAGTGAATCAAGAGATAAACAAGCAGCCAAGCTCTTTTTCAAGAAAGCCTTGGCTGCTTCTCATATTTGTAAACCTCGTGTTATAACAGTAGACAAGAACCCAGCCTATCCCGTAGCGATTCAAGAGTTAAAAGAAGAGAAACGTATGCCTGAAGGCATACAAATAAGGCGAGTGAAATATCTTAATAACATCGTGGAACAAGATCATCGATTTATTAAAAAGCGAGTGCGTTTGATGTTAGGATTCAAATCATTCCGTACAGCCACTTACATACTGAGTGGCATAGAAGAGATGCATATGATGAAAAAGAAGCAACTTCATCAAGGGGTAAAGTCTGCCCACAATCAAAAAGATTTCATTGATAAATTGTTTGGTATCGCATCATAATCTGTAATTTAGTAGGAAATTCAGGTCCTACTTTTTTTATGATTTATTTTTGCACCAGAACCAACTTTGATGTACTTTTCATCTTTGCTCAATTCCATTTTACAAATGATATATATAAGTTGTATTTCTAGGTAGTTTTCGAACAGAGCGGATACAATTACTCTTGATTTAGTAGTTTATATAAGAAAGTAAAATCACCATATTTATGTGTCTTAGCAGATACAATTGAGTCGAAATTTTAGATAAAATGGGATGTGATTTTATATAGCTCTCAAAATTTACTGTTGTTTGCTTTCCAAAATTTTTTGATACTATTTGTTACGGAAATTTTTCTTTTGGAGGAGAATCCGCATGTAAATTCGAGCCACCTACACCGAATACCATTGTTCATGCCACCACAACAGCCGATAATAGGCCAAAGGAACTTTTCAATATAATCACCTCTTAAAATGTATTTATATAGGAACTGTACCGTTTTTTGGTGACTATTGAAATAGTCTTTAATATTTTTCAAAAGATGTCTGATTTTATGTTTTTTTACTATCTTTATAGGAATATGACTGACCGAGCATGTTCTATAAACAAAAAGGAAACACCTAAGCTACGGTTCTGTGTAGGTGTTTCCTTTTGCATAATGGTTTTTTATATTGGACTACTTAAATCTTGTTATATAGAAAAAAATGGGACAGATTGATTTACAGAATCAGTCTGTCCAAAACCAGAAAAAGTTCATCCACCAAGTATTTGGACTTATAGTATAAAATACGATTTCACCAGAAATCTACTATTATCCATGTTCTTCTTCATATATTTGCATCAGAACCCTAAATCTAAATTTTATGATTATTATCATGTTCTCGTATAACTGATAAACGAGTATTTCCCAAAATTTGAATTCCAATTATCAATATTAACATTATTAACATTATACAGGCGAATAGCCAAAAAGTAATTTGAGCAGGGTACTTATCCATACTCTGTCCTATAATAATTGGAATTAATGAGCCACCAAGACCGTTGGTAGCTAATAATATACTGGTTGTCTTTTCTGTTTGTCCAGGAAAATATAGGTTTGTGATAATTAAGGCAATCGCAAACATCGCTGCCATAAATAACCCCAGAAAGAAGCATAGAAAGAAACCCAACCAAACATTTCCACTAATGGCTAGCAATATAAGTACAACTAGGCCTCCAATATTAATTAAAAGTAAAAACGTGTTATAGGTAAGCTTTTCAGAGATAACACCTGTTAACGCACGTCCTATTACCATTGCCATCCAGTAAACAGTTACAGTCAGTGTTGCAAGAGAATTAGGGACTTCCCACTCTTCCATGAAAATTGAAGGCAAAAAATGAACAATAGATACTTCACTTCCACCATAACAGAAGAAATATATCGCAGAAAATGTAATGATTAAAAACGTCTTTTTAGTATAAGAACCAGTTATTTTAGTAACAGATGTATTGGTATTCTTTATAAGAAATTCATCGACTTCACCAAAAGACAGTACCTTCCATCCGAGCATAACTAAAAATGAGCTCAATCCTAAAATCAAAAATGCATATTCCCAAATACCCTTACTTATAAGTACGCTGGAGAAAAGTGGCATGCATAGTGCACCTAGTCCAAATGCAACTTCTAGTTTACTCATTGCTGTGGCTTGTTTTTCTTGAAATGTAACTAAAATGATTGTGCCAATACAAGATTCCGCTAATCCAGCTCCATATCCTGCTAATCCGACTAATGGAAAAAGAAAATACCAATTTGGTAGAAAAAATGTAAAAAGCTCAAGACTAATCATAATTAAACCCAGGAGAACTACATTTTTACGTCCTAGTTTTCTAACTAGAATAGGCATGCTAAGTACACCAAGTAAAAAACCAACAAATTGACCAAAGATGAGTAAACCACCATTACTATAATTTTGCTTATAGTGAATTAGAATCTCAGGTAGCATTGCACCAATGATAACTAAGGTAAAAGCGATTAACATGTACGAAAAGAAGCTTATCCAAAGTAAACGTTTTAGCAACTATTTCTCCTCCTTATAAGTAATATATTTATTGTTTAAATCAATTGCATATAATAAACCTCTAATATCTAGATATTACCAATATTATTATATAGAAAAAATGAAAATTTCAAAATTTAAATTTTTAGTGTTAACAATTTTAATTATACTACCTTTTTATGATTTTTTAAAAAATTTAGTATTTTTATTTTCTCAACATAATTTACCTTAATTTAACTTGTAGTACGGATATTTCACATTATATTATGAGACTGTTATTTAATAACAATTTTCAAATTGTGGTGCATAGTAAATACAGTCATAATCCATTATTAGTTAGGTTGGGCCCCCTAACACATAAATTTTAACATTACTAAAATAATAGGAGTGTTGTAAAAATGAATGGTAAAGTTAAAAGTTTAACAAACCCTGACAGTCTGTATTACAAAGTAGACAATGTCGTTATGGAGAGAGGGGAAGGTATCTACCTTTACGATCAGGATGGAAATAAATATTTTGACTGCGCATCGGCTACATTTAATTTGAATTTAGGATACAGCAATAAAGAAGTGATTGATGTAGTAAAAAATCAAATGGATAATCTTATTCATGTTACTTCATCTTATCAAACAGATCCTGTAAATAAATTAGCAGAGAAACTTGTTGAAATTGCACCTAGCAATCTCACAAGGGCACACCCAAAAGTTAGCAGTGGCTCAGCGGCGAATGAAGGCGCTATTAAAATGGCACAATACAATACCGGGAAACGTGATGTTATTTCTTTGTTCCGCAGCCATTTGGGACAAACATATATGATGTCAGCCCTTTCAGGAAATGCTTTTCGAAGAGAACCATTCCCACCTCAATTTTCCTTTGGATTGCAAGTCCCAGATCCTTATTGCCTGCGTTGTTTTTACAATCAAAAATCTGATTCTTGTGGAATGCTGTGTGTCGAGAGAATTAATGATTTTATTGAATATGCAAGTACAGGGAATGTTGCAGCTATTATGGTTGAGCCGATATCAGGAAATGGAGGAAATATTGTTCCACCTAAGGGATATTTCAAATCGTTGAAAAAATTATGTGAAGAACACGATATTGCATTAATTTTTGATGAGATACAAACGGGATTTGGTAGAACAGGTAAAATGTTTGCTGCTGATTACTTTGATGTACAACCTAATATGATGACAGTAGCTAAAGGTTTAGGTGGAACTGGATTCCAAGTTGCAGCTATCCTTACTGAAGAGAAGTATGTGGGTATGCCTGGTCACCATCATTCTTTTACTTATGGATCGAATGTAATGGCATCTGCAGCAGCATGTACCACAATTGATATATTACAAAGACCTGGATTTTTGGAAAATGTGACTGTGGTTGGAAATTATATTATGGAACGTTTAGAAAAAATGAAAGAAAGATTTAAGTTTATTGGAGATGTAAGAGGTGTAGGTTTAATGATTGGGGTTGAAATAGTAAAAGATAATAATGAACCTGATGTTGAGCTTACAAATCATATTGCAAAACGTGCTATGGATCATGGCATAATTATCAGAACATCTAGATATGGCTACGGAAATGTGTTTAAAATTCGTCCACCTCTTACTATTACTCTAAGTGAGGCAGAAGAACTGTGTTATAAATTAACTCATCTATTGGAGGAGATCAAGTGAAAACCTATATTATTGAGTTAGGAAAATACGTATATAATAAGGTGAAAAATCAAAAGGGAACTTTGAAAAACCGTATAGTTAATGGGTACTCTCCAGGTGGAGATGCACAGTTTAATATTGATACTGCAGCAGAAAATGCGGTCCTTGATTATATATCAGATAAGAAAGAACCTGTTGCATTCTATACTGAAGATGGTGGTCTTAAGATTTTTGGAGAAAATCCACAATATATTTTAATTGTAGATCCGATTGATGGTACTCGTCCTGCAGCTGCAGGACTTGAAATGTCTTGTATTTCTATTGCTCTAGCAAAATACAAAGACAATTCTAAAATTAAAGATATTGAATATGCGTTTCTAATGGAACTTAAAACAGGTAATTACATGTATAGTGATATTTTTTCAAATTCTATAGAATTTGAAGGCTATAATAGCCAATTACCAAACTTAAGCCAGGGCAAAGACATTAAGAATATGTTTTGGAGTTTTGAGTTTAATGGTCATCCTACTAACTTAATGATTGAATCTTACGGGCATCTAATCGATGAGTCAGCAAATAATGGTGGCGTATTTATATTTAATAGTGCATCTTATTCTATTTCACGAATTATTACAGGTCAAATGGATGCATATGTAGATATCGGGAATAGACTTCTAAAAGATTATCCAGATTTGTTACCAGATTTTCAAAGAGTAGGAAATGGTCAAGTCTTACACCTCTTTCCATATGATATAGCTGCCAGTGTGTTTCTAGCGAAAAAAGCAGGAGTTATTATTACTGACGCATATGGTAATTCTTTAGATGAAACTCGTTTAACAGATCTCAGTTATATTAACCAGCAGTCATGTATAGCAGCTTCTACCAAAGAATTACACCAAAATTTATTGGAACAAATTAATTGGAAACGGAGCGAGGAAAAGTATGAAGGCATTGGTATGGACTGAAAATAAAACATTAGAATATAAAGAAGTGGAAGAACCTCAAATACAAAAAAATAATGACGTAAAAGTCAGGATTTATGGTACTGGGATTTGCGGGACCGATTTGAATGTACTAAAAGGGAAGATGTATGCTGCTCCAAATATGGTTATGGGACATGAATCGGTTGGAGTCGTAGTGAAAATAGGGGAAGAGGTTAGAAATGTAACCGTAGGAGATCGTGTCGTAATTGATCCTACTCAGTTTTGTGGGAAATGTTATTACTGTAGAAAAGGTTTAACATGCTATTGCGAAGAGTTCGATGAATGGCAGTTAGGAATCGGTTCTCATGGGACTTTTGGAGAATATTATGTTGGAGAAGATAGATTTATTTACAAATTACCTGAATCAATGGAATGGGAGAGAGCTACATTAATTGAACCTCTTTCATGTGTTCTTAGCGTTATAGAAAAAGCTAATATAAAACCAGATGACTCCGTTCTAGTTTTAGGGTCTGGACCGATTGGACTGTTAGTTCAGATGATTGCTCGAAAACTTTCTAGAATTACAGTTGCCACAGAAATTGGTCCCTTTAGAACAGAAGCTGCACGAAAAATAACCAAATATGTATATCATCCGCAAAAACTCACCTTAGAAGAAATCTACCGGATTAATCAAGGAAGAAAGTTCGATGTAATTTTTGATGCCATAGGTAATCAACTAGACTGGGCATATCCGCTTATTGAAAAAGGTGGAAGGCTTATTCCGATGGGGTTTGATGATACCTATGAGTTCAAAGTTAAACCGTTTGAATTACTATCAAAAGGAATTACAATTATTGGAACTGGAGAGGCACATCATATGATGGAAAAGGCTTTATCCTGCGCTATAGACCTTCCAGAATTATCGAATTTAATTACGGAAAAAGTACTACTTGAAAATTTTGATACAGCTATTGGTAAATTAATGGGGTTTGATCCAACTACTAATGAAAGAAAAGATATTAATTCCATTAAAACAATTTTAGTCTCTGAACCTAATCGTATCTAAGAAATATTAACCGGCTATTTGTTTTATAAATTCAATGAAAATAATAATTTGCCTTCCCGCTTTTATCTCATCATCAGGAGCATCTGGATGTCCAGAGAGTTTTATATATCGACCTTTTAAAGAGTATATCAATAGACTAAAATCATTGTTTTGACTACTGTACAAATTTTAGATGAGAATTTATCAATACTTCAATTTGGATTTTCATATAGTCCATTTAGTTCTGTTGCAAAGTTTTTTAACACATAGAGACATGGGGAATTTATGGTCAAATTCTCCATGTTTTTATATAAAGAGGGAAGAAGATAGTGTATAAATAATCTTAAATTTCTTTTGTATCTCAAAAACTAAGAATACTTTTTATTTTGAGATACAAAAGGTATAGTAATAGGAAAATATCCATCAATAGAGACAGAACATTTTATTTAAAGACAGAAAATACACAGTCCAAAGGCCATTATATTTGAATTGGTAATATTTAATGTAGGTATCCTATGTGATAAGGAAAAAGGAAATACTTTTTGAATCGTCTTACTTTTCCGTCTCAATAACATTAGAATACTATTCATTTCGATATATAAATTTATTAGTTTTACAACTACCGATAATGATGCGTTATGTTAACCTCACATGTATAGGATATACAGGATTCTTTGTTCAAATAAAGGAACAGGTTTGTTGAAGAAGGAATTATCATTATGAAATAGTAAGTATGGAGGGAATTTATGAAGGGCAAACCAGAACTGAAAATAGAAACAGAAAAAGTTTACAAAACAAAGATGAACTCCAATAAAATGTTTATAGCACGCATTATACAAATGCCTAGAGAAGAAAAACTAGACTTGGTTTTAGTTATTCAAAATCGTAAGAACAAAAGGATTATTTATAGAGAAGTCTTAGTCACAACAGACAATGATTATTATTCTTTTCGAATCGCACGGGGGAATATCCAATGGGTTTCTTTAAATACAGTTGCAGTATGGGATTCGTTAGGTCATAAATTAGTG
Organism: Bacillus pseudomycoides; assembly: GCF_022811845.1. Lineage (NCBI taxonomy): Bacteria > Bacillati > Bacillota > Bacilli > Caryophanales > Bacillaceae > Bacillus > Bacillus pseudomycoides. The sequence goes on along the minus strand of NZ_CP064268.1, from coordinate 7,011 downwards.
GAAGTATCAGCTACAACAGGAAAAGAAAATTATCGCATTTCTGATGAACATTCTTCAGCTTATCGGGAAAAGAGACCATAATTCCAACAGTCAGTACTTTAGGCAAAACAAAGACAGGACTTCCGAGAACGATAATTATGTAAATGAGCTGTCCATATGGACGGCTTATTGTATTTTTTGCTTAGCGTGGTTTTTTTCAAAATGCTGGCGGTACCCCATGCCCATCAACCTAAGAATTTTATAACACCCCCAAAATGGAATTTTTATATCTCTATGGTTAATTAGATCTTAGTTATTTTAGAAATCCTAAATTTCTTCAGTTCAAGATAGAAGTTCTTCTCAAAAAAATAGAGTTCTTAAGATGCTTATCTTAAGAACTCTATTTTTTAATTCAGCATGGAAAGCATAATCTTTTCTAGTTCCTCTTTGTTTACATTCCTATCAAACACCGCTTCCCTCGGATTGTCTAAACTCTGATTTATGATGACTATCTGATATGCACTATTTTTTCCTTTTGCAGGAACAATCATCTTCATACCTTGTAAATTATGAATGGAATGATCAGCAGCATAAAACACTTGATTCCCTTCTAACTCATACTTCTTTATATCGTCCGTCCAATTAAACAGAGCATTAAATGGATCTTTACTCTCTTCAAGAATCTGAGATTGATAAATGGTATAACCATATTTCCCCTTTGTATATTCTGATTTAATAACTAATTCTGGTGTTCTTCCAAGGAATGAATCTGCTCTTTCTTTCTCCAACATATACCCCTCAGTTGTATAATCTGGTTTCTTAATTTGGAAATTAACATGTTTTTGCGCTTCTTCTATAGTATATATTAAAGATTTAGCCACCTTATCTCCAACTGATTTCGATTGATTGTAAAGCGCATTTAACCTTTCACGATCAGCTTGACTCAAACGCTCCTCCCTAAACTCTTTTGTATCTCCGTCATAATCCTTAAAATCCTCAGCTATCTCTTTTTTGACCATTGCTTTTTTCTGAATAGCACGAGTTTCCTTGAACAGTTGTACATACTGTTCAAACTCTTCTTTTGTTAAACATTTTTCTGCCAAATACAAAAAATCTGCATCTCTTTTATATGACTTCTCTGACATTCCCCACTCTTTTTCCGCATTTTCTGGTGTACCTAATATTGTTTCTACAGCATTTTGAACCGTATCCTTAGGTTGTTCCTTTTTTTCTATTGCTTGCCCCTTTGAACTTACATGTACTTCATTTGCACGTGCATTTAGTAAAGAGACAGATGCAACGGCAACTATCGCAATCACTCCAATTGCAGACAGGCGATATGATTTCTTTTGGAATTTCTTAATCATAAGAATTCTCCTTTTCAATGTTCGTTTATTTCTACTTAAATTAGCTAAACTCGGTGCTTGATAATAACCTGAATAATGTTCTAAAAGAGTAATAATTGTGTGGCCATATGCAATTTGTTCCTCTGAATCTATAAAAGTAAGGGCATATGCATCACATGCTAGTTCTTGATCTTCTCGCATACAGGAATAGGCATACCAAAGAATTGGGTTAAACCAATTCAGAATGAGTAAGCCATGCATAAGCCAATTCACACCAACATCTCTTCGTTTGATGTGAGCCAACTCATGATGAAAAATGTATCGTAACTGTTGCTCATCTAGTACTTTCATATGTACACTTGACAATAACACCTTTGGCCGAATGAATCCGAACACAGTTGGACTTGAAATCTTTCCAGATAACAATAGTGGGATATCCTGCTGAATAGACATAGATTTTTTACAGTTCGCAAAGATTTTGACGACCCTTTGATCCGTAATCATAGGTTGTTTTTTTATGTAGAGTAATAAACGCCTATTCATAATGATGGTAGTAAAAATCATTATGATAACTCCAGCAAGCCAAATATATAAAAGGATTGTATAAAATGAAAACGTCTCATCATCTTGCTTTTCATTATTGTGAGTTTGTTTCTTACTTTCCTCAGCTGTTTGTGTTGAACCAGATGCATAGGTATCTTCTTTTGTGAGTATCTTTGTATCGCTTATATCTGTCGATCCTTGCATACGTTCTTTTGTAGGTGAAATAGTTACAGGGTCTTGGTGAAAGATAACAGAAGTTCCATTATTGTACGAAAGGATAGAATAGATACTGTAGGAACTATCTGGTGACCAAGGCAATAAAAGTCTTACAATTAATATCATCCATAATAGATACTGCCATCGTGGAGTTAACTTATTTCTCAGTAAGATTTTGATACATAAGATTAGGCCAACTAATATACTAGCCATAATGGAGGTTTCTATCACCCAATCAAAAAAGCGAGGTAGATAGACATTTACAAACATATCTATCATTATGATCTATCCTTCCTCTGATTTTCCTCAGCCTTCTCATCCAGAATGCATTTGAGTTCGTTAATGTCTTCTGAAGACAGTTTTTCTTCTTTTAAAAAATTCACAAGTAAAGGTTTAAATGCTGCACCATAGAACCGTTTGAGGAGGGATTTCGTTTCTACTTGTAGATAACTATCTTGCGATACTAAAGGATAATATGCATACATACGCCCTTTGTCTTGATGGTAAGAAACAGCTTCTTTTTGGACTAATCGATTAATAAGCGTTCGAATCGTTTTTGGTTTCCAATCCATTGTTACCTCCAACGCTTCAATCACTTCATTCGCCGTTTGAGGAGATTTCGACCAAAGAACTTTCATAATTTCTAATTCAGCTTCCGATATTTTAGGTAATTCCTTCATTGTTTAAAATTCCACCCCTTATATTACATTTGTAATCCACAATTTAATATTACAAATGTAATCCTGAATTGTCAACCATATTTTGGATGCATTAATACATTCTCATGACAATAAAGAAACTAACCCCAAAAACAATGAAAATAAGCTATTCTTTTCTTAGAAATATAAAGTAAAGGTGGTGTTTGTATATGAACCGTTCGATTCAAGATGAGTTTCATTTGTTCGCTGAAGAACTACAACGATATCTATCTCCACACATTCTTCAACAACTTGCACAAGAGACAGGTTTTGTAAAACGTAAAAGTAAATATGGTGCACGAGATTTGGCTGCTTTATGTATTTGGATTAGTCAACATGTAGCAAGCGATTCCCTCACTCGATTATGTAGTCAACTTTATGCAAATACAGCTACACTCATGAGTCCAGAAGGACTTAATCAACGTTTTAACCGATGCGCTGTTTTATTTCTGCAGCATGTATTTTCCCTTTTAGTCAAAAGCCAACTGAACGATTTGTCTCAAATCCCAAACCAATACACTTCTTATTTTCAACGTATACGTATTTTAGATGCTACTATTTTTCAAGTACCCAACCATTTAGCTCCTTTTTATCCTGGTTCAGGAGGATGTGCTCAAACAGCCGGTATTAAGATTCAACTAGAGTATGATTTACATAGTGGGAAATTCCTCAATTTTCAAATGGAACCAGGTAAAAATAACGATAAAACCTTTGGTACAGAATGTTTGGATACCTTACGACCAGGAGATTTATGTATTCGAGATTTAGGATACTTTTCTCTAAAAGATTTAGACCAGATGGATCAACGAGGGGTATTCTATGTTTCACGGTTGAAATTAAATAATAGAGTATATGTGAAAAATGAATCTCCAGAATTCTTTCGGGATGGGACAGTAAAAAAACAATCTTTATATGCTTTACTTGACCTTGAACATATAATGCATCAGATAAAACCAGGGGATACTTATGAAATTCGAAATGCCTATGTTGGACAACAAAAATTACCCTCACGAGTTGTAATATACAGACTCACATCAACTCAAGTTCATAAACGTAGGAAACAGCAAACCTATGTTGAAAAGAAAAAAGGAGTTACATACTCTGAAAAAAGTAAACGATTAACAGAAATCAATGTTTATATTACCAACATACCATGGGAAATTGTTCCGATGGAACAGGTTCATGATATCTACTCACTACGTTGGCAAATAGAGATTGTATTTAAAACATGGAAATCTCTTTTTGGTATCAATCATTGTCACAATATTAAGCGAGAGCGTCTAGAATATCATCTTTATGGACAGTTAATCGCTATTTTTCTTTGTTCTTCAACTATGTTCAAAATGCGACAGCTGTTACTACAGAAAAAACAAAAAGAATTAAGTGAATATAAAGCAATTTATATGATTCAAGATCATCTGTACTTAGTATATGAAGCTATACAACAAGACACCCAAGAAGTATCAAAAATTTCCCTTCGTCTGTTTGACCTCTTACAGAAAAACGGACGGAAATCCCATCGATATGAGAAAAAGACAGTCTTTGATATTTTAGGTGTCGTTTATCAGTTTACTGTATCCAATCTAAAGCAGAAAACTGCATAATCTTTAAAAACACACCGTATCAAGGTTTATTTGGTATGCGTATTTTTAAAAACAAATAAACAAATTATCAAGTATGTAGGCAACAAGAACGGAAGTTCAAGGAAGACCCAATCTTAGCTTGATGGGCATGTGGCGGTACCCCTTGATGCAAATTACTCTGATTCTATTGAAATCACTTTAAATCGACATGCATATACGAATAAATTGATAAAAATTATGATATAGGTTAATAGAGAAGAATGAGAGATTCTTACAGATAAATCTATATCTATATTTGAATCTAATTAACTATACTAAGATGAATTGTATGTTACATCTACATATAATTTTTGGATATATGTAAAGGGCTTGAATTCTGATCAAGTATTTTTAGGAGAGCACGCACATTTTAAAGTTTTTATACGTTCAGAAATTCTCAATGCTTAATATATCCCTAAAATTTGAAGTTGAATAAATCTTTTCTTGTTGAACATATTACAGATAAATGTATTTGAAAGGAGGAAGTTCATTATGCCGAGAGTTTGGCGTGAAAATGATATGGATACTATATTTAGATGTGCTCATAGATTTATTGATGGAAACGAAACTGATACCATAGGAGCTTTTCCAGTCCTAACTTCTAATCCAGATCCATCCTTTGATCTTATTTTTGTTAAAGATAATGCAGGGATTATAGACATGTTTTCAGATATTTCCCAAAGTGACTTTGCGATGTATTATCTTCATCAGAAGTTTGAAGGGAAAGAATTCACCCATAATGGGCAACAATTTATATCCGGATTTCCAATTCATGAGTTTAATGGAACAAATGCCGCCGCTGCATTACTTCGTCCTGAAGCAGTGGAAGTAAGACCCATTGGAAAAGGAGACATTAATATTATGCTTCCACATGCCATTAATAATTGGGGAGATATAGTACGAGCATTGGTAAACATCGATAAATATGTGAAAGAAAATCTTGAAAATGGATTCGTTGGGGGTTTTTTAGATTGTTATCCTGATCCTAGCTCTAACTTCCATCGACTCCTTCTATTTAAAGAAGAATATTTTTATCGGAAAAGTATTCCTGAATGGCGACTTAAACATCTGAATTCATTTCAGTATAATTTTAGTAACCCAGCAAATCAAGCACTTTTCAGAAAAGCACATAATCGTATCTGCTCTATAATAGATGCAAATTCATGTAGCGTTTTAACAGAAAATGATATGCGTAGATTAAAGGAAATATACGGTAATGGAATATTTTATCATCATGAAGGAGTGGCTGAGGATCCTACAGCTGATGCAGAGGCAGCAAACGGCATTACCGGTATGTATGTAAACCCTGAATATCTTAAAAGTCTTCAAAGTAATCAAAGTGATATGCATGATGGGCTTACGCAACTTGTATTTCATGAATTAATGCATGTTATCGGTTATTGTCATCCTAAGGACACAAATGATCCTGCATATGATGAATCAATCCCTGAAAAAGTAAAATTATGTGTTCCTAGGACTAATCTTACTCTCCCCTGTCCTTTTCCTCATGGATGCAATATACTTCGCTCTCCCCATGGAAACTGTCCTGGATATTGATTTTTAAAAATTAGGAGCATCAATTTGGAATGTTTTATATGAAATGCTACTTTGCCCCTAGTTGTAAGAACGCTGGTACTACCCCATATATGAAGGTTACCGTAACCATCTTCTGTAGATTGTTGATAGAACTCACCCCAGTGTTGCTCCCCTATAATCTACAGAGGTATTTTTTTACAAAGTATACAGTAAGATGTTTCGATTTCAAACGCATTAAGAATAGTCTTCAAAATTTCATTAATTTAAACGGTCTAAACGAAGGAGAGCTTCTGTTCTCCTTTAAGTTGTTGCGTATCTGTGTGGTTTTTGGTAACAGTTTAAAGGAGATCAGAATATAGTACTAAAAAAATGGTTTGTTTTTATTGCATCGGGAAATGGTTTTAAAATGCGTTGTTAGGGTTCTGTTGCAAAGTTACCCAAAACATAGAGAATCTAGGGTTGCATCGTTAAATGGTTATACAACCATTAATAATTCCTGTAATTCGTTATACACCGAAAGGGCGGAGCCTATTTGAAGACTTCGCCTTTGTTTGTATAGGGCATGAATGGTTTCAATACCTTTTATTGTACGAGAAGCATGCCGGAGAGTTTGAAATCCCGATGACCTAGCAAAACGACGTTTCACATGTCGGTGGTCTTGTTCTATACGATTATTCATATGTTTAACGGTACAATGAACGGTGTTTTTGTAAAATCCTTTCGCCTTTAACTTTTTAAATGCACAAAGTAACGCTGGCGCCTTATCTGTTGTCAGAACCGTTGGTTCCCCAAAAATTTTAACCAATCTTTTCATAAAGGCATATGCCGCCTGATTATCTCGCTTTTTACGAAGTTGAATATCAAGCGTATGGCCTTCTTTATCAATCGCACGATATAAATAACACCATTTTCCTTTGACTTTTATATAGGTTTCATCCAGTTTCCAAGATAAGTGTACGTTCTTCTTTTTCTTCTTCCATATTTGATAGATTAAGTTACCATATTCATGAACCCAGCGCATGATGGTTGTTGGGTGAACAGACACCCCACTGTTCCTTCAGTATTTCAGTT